>JBDNID010000280.1:0-3998 GCA_041688475.1 Aquiluna sp. | reverse complement strand
TCCAGTATGCCAAGCGCATGGTTGGTCGCAAGGCTTACGGTGGTCAGTCCACTTACATTCCGGTCAAGGTAAACACCGCTGGTGTTATCCCAGTTATCTTCGCCTCCTCAATGCTTTATTTGCCAGCGCTTTTGGCGCAGTTCTCGCAGCCAGATGCCAGCGGGCAGGTGGCCCCATGGGTGACCTGGATCTCTACCTATTTGGTCAGCGGAGATAACCCCCTCTACATGGCGATTTACTTCCTGATGATTGTCGGATTCACCTATTTCTATGTTGCTATCACTTTGAACCCGGAGGAAATTAGCGACAACATGAAGAAGTACGGTGGCTTCATCCCTGGTATTCGTGCCGGTAGGCCCACCACCGAGTACCTTCAGTACGTGATATCTAGAATCACGGCCCCTGGCGCTATCTACCTGGGTTTGATTGCTTTGATTCCGCTAATTG
The DNA here is from genome assembly GCA_041688475.1 of Aquiluna sp. Lineage (GTDB taxonomy): Bacteria > Actinomycetota > Actinomycetes > Actinomycetales > Microbacteriaceae > Aquiluna. The sequence goes on along the minus strand of JBDNID010000280.1, from coordinate 3,551 downwards.
CCTTCACGGCTATTGGAACCAACCAAAACTTCCCGTTCGGCGGTACCTCGATTCTGATTATTGTGGGTGTCGGCTTGGAGACCGTGAAGCAGATCAACGCCCAGATGCAACAGCGCAACTACGAGGGCTTGCTGAAATGACCCGCCTCCTACTAATCGGCCCTCCGGGTGCCGGGAAGGGGACCCAGGCAGTTCTTTTAGCGGCGCACTTCGGGATTCCAGCAATCTCAACCGGTGATATATTTCGTTCCAATGTAAAGAATGAAACCGAGCTGGGCATCGAGGCCAAGGGCTTCATGGATCGGGGCGAGTATGTTCCGAGCACTCTCACCAATTCGTTGGTTAGGGATCGTCTCTCACAACCAGATGCCCAAAAGGGTTTCCTTCTAGACGGCTACCCAAGAACCGCGGATCAGGTAGCGGAATTGGACAATATTTTGGTAGAGAGTTCCGCCAGGCTCGACGTTGTTGTGCAGCTAAGGGCTGATAATAAGGAACTTATTCGCCGCTTGGCGCATCGCGCCGAGGTTGAGGGCAGATCAGATGACACCACCGAAGTGATTGCTAAAAGACTCGATGTTTATGACGAGCAGACTGCCCCGCTGATTGATGTCTACGTTTCCCGCGGACTGGTTGCGATGATCGATGGTTCGGGCGAAATTGAATTAGTTACCAAGCGAATTATCGAGGCTTTGAACGCCCGCGGCCTAGAACAAGATGCGTAAAAAATACGAAATCAAAACCGATGACCAGATTCGCAAAATGCGAATCGCAGGCCTTCTAACCGCCAAAGCTTTAGCCAATGTCAAGGCCGCCATGAAGCCCGGGGTCACAACCATAGAGCTGGATCAAATAGCTGAAAAGACTATCCGCGATGCTGGAGGTATTCCAAACTTCCAGCTGGTTCCGGGTTACTCTCATGCTATTTGCGCGTCTATAAATGCCGAAGTAGTGCACGGGAAGCCTTCTGGAAAAATCTTGCAAGCTGGGGACACAATCTCGGTTGACTGCGGTGCCGAGGTTGATGGCTGGAACGGCGATAGCGCCTTCACCTTTATCGTCCCTGGCGGCGATCCCGAGGTGACTAAAAAGCGGCAGAAACTTTCCGATGTTTGCCAGGGGTCACTCTGGGCAGGCATTGCAGCGCTGGCCACTGCGAAAAGACTCAACGAGGTTGGTGTCGCCATCGAGAGTTATGTGATGGATAAGGGAACCTTTGGCATCTTGGAGCAGTATGTTGGTCATGGTATAGGCCGCACCATGCACGAAGACCCGGCTGTGTTCAACTATCGGGTTCGCGACTTAGGTCCAAAGGTGGAGCCTGGGTTGTGTGTTGCGATAGAGCCCATGATCACTGCGGGTGACCAAAAGACCTTTGTGGCGAAGGACGACTGGACCGTTGAAACTTCAGACGGCGGCGATGGCGCTCACTGGGAGCATTCGGTTGCGGTTCACTCCGGTGGAATTTGGGTTCTGACCGCAATCGATGGCGGAGTCGCGGGTTTGGCGCCGTTTGGCGTAGTCCCGGTCGCTCTATAGCTCTGAACTGGGCGATTAGAAGATAATCGGGGGTACTCGGTGAGCCAATTGGGCGGCTTCAGAGCAGGTTCGGGGGGAATTCTGCCCGATAAGAGCCAATTCATCGGTAATTCGGCGGCATTTTGGAAAGATTCCGCTGGCGCTTGGTGCAAATAGCCCCTAGGATTGCATCTTGGTGTTTCTGCGCAAATACAACTTCCGATTTTTTCTGGTTTTTGTTTCTGCGTGTTCGTGACGCTAACAATAAAGTAGCGAATAAGTGAGTGCATGGCCAATAAAGACGGCGTAATTGAGATCGAAGGCTCGGTCGTAGAAGCTTTACCGAACGCAATGTTTCGTGTGGAGCTGACCAATGGACATCTAGTCCTTGCCCACATCTCAGGAAAAATGCGACAGCACTACATCCGCATCCTCCCTGAGGACCTCGTGATTGTTGAATTGTCGACCTACGACCTGACTCGTGGCCGCATAATTTACCGGTACAAGTAGAGAGTAAGAGCATGAAGGTCAACCCAAGCGTTAAGAAGATCTGCGATAAGTGCAAGGTTATTCGTCGTCACGGCAATGTGATGATTATTTGCGAGAACCCTCGTCACAAGCAGCGCCAGGGCTAATAAGCCCTACCCATAACTAAATAGCAAGGCATTGCAAGGTCGAAAGACTTCGCCCCCGGTAGAAGGCCGGGGCTTGATCTAGCCAGATTGAGACCGTGATGCCAAAGACCTTCTAAAAAAACAAGGAATTAAAATGGCACGTATTGCTGGAGTAGATATTCCTCGCGACAAGCGAGTGGTTATCTCCCTTACCTACATCTATGGCATCGGTCGCACTCGTTCATCCGAGATTCTAGAGACCACCAAGATTTCAGAAGAACTTCGCGTCAAGGATCTAACTGACGATCAGCTCATTGCCCTTCGTGAAGTAATCGAAAAGGGTTACAAGGTTGAAGGTGACCTCCGCCGCGAGGTCGCGGCTGACATCCGCCGCAAGGTGGAAATTGGTTCGTATCAGGGTATTCGCCACCGCAAGGGCCTCCCGGTCCACGGTCAGCGCACTAAAACCAACGCTCGCACTCGCAAGGGTCCAAAGCGCACGGTTGCCGGTAAGAAAAAGGTTGCCCGCTAAGCGCAGGCTCAGGAATCTAGGAGAGAAAAAATGGCAGCACCTAAGACATCCGCAGCGGCCCGCAAGCCACGCCGTAAGGATAAGAAGAACGTTCCACTTGGCCAAGCTCACATCCGCTCGACATTCAACAACACCATCATCACCATCACCGACCAAACCGGAGCAGTTATCTCCTGGTCTTCCTCCGGCGATGTTGGCTTCAAGGGTTCACGTAAGTCGACCCCTTATGCCGCTCAGATGGCAGCCGAGTCTGCAGCCCGCAAGGCACAGGAGAACGGCCTAAAAAAGGTAGATGTATTTGTGAAGGGGCCAGGCTCTGGTCGCGAGACTGCAATCCGGTCGCTTCAGGCCGCAGGCCTTGAGGTTGGTTCGATTTCCGATGTGACCCCTCAGGCTCACAATGGTTGCCGTCCACCAAAACGTCGTCGCGTCTAACTAGATTTCCAATAACTAAAGATTCACGCGTCCAGGTGCCCGCCTGGATGAGTCAAAACGAGTAGCAAATAGTGGTTACTCAGATGAAAGGAACTCAACAGTGCTAATTGCACAGCGCCCAACTCTTCACGAAGAAGTTCTAGGACCAAACCGTTCTCGCTTTATTCTCGACCCACTAGAGCCAGGATTCGGTTACACCCTTGGCAATTCGATGCGTCGTACCCTGCTAAGTTCGATTCCTGGTGCCGCAGTTACCAACATCCGAATCCAGGGCGTAAGCCACGAATTCTCCACCATCCCAGGTGTGAAAGAAGACGTTGTCGAGGTAATCCTGAACATCAAGAACCTCGTAGTTTCTTCTGAGCACGATGCTCCAGTAGTTGCTCACCTGTCCAAATCAGCTGCTGGCCCTGTGACTGCAGCCGACATTCAGGTTCCTGCCGGTGTTGAGGT
>JBDNID010000046.1:0-3107 GCA_041688475.1 Aquiluna sp. | reverse complement strand
CTTATGGGAGCCGCTGGGAGTGCGGCTGCGGGTGAGTCGTATGCTGCAAGCTTCAAATTCTTTGGCGGGTTCACTATCGAACTCGCGCTCTCACTTTCCATTTACGGCTTGGGTCTTTTTGCAGTAACTCAACGTCGCCGCTTGGATACATTCTTTGAGCGCCGCTACTTGAAGTTCACTGCGATCGAGGTGGTGGAGAGCATTCGGACCGGCGCGCTGGCACTGGGTGCAAGAGTGGGAAACACCACGAGAACCGACTCGCCTGCCCAGCACCTGGCAGTGCCCTGGGTGATAGTTGGATTTGTTGCTGTTACTGCCTTTTTAATGGTTCCCGCTCCAGCTGCATTGGTTGCGGGCGATGCTTGGACCGATGTGCTCTGGCTCGTGCTTCTAGTTGTCACGGTTGTGCCGGCGCTAATAACCAAATCGCGCCTAGTCGCTTTGATCTTGGTTGGGGGAGCTGGGTTTGTAGTAGCTCTATGGTTCTTTGCGCTTGGCGCAATTGATGTCGGATTAACACAGCTACTAGTAGAGCTGCTTACGGTTGTGGCACTGGTGTTGATTTTGCGTCGCCTGCCAGGGACGTTCCACCCCGTGGCAAGGTCACGGAAGGTTGTCACCGCCATAGTTGCTATCGGAGTTGGAATAGCGGCAACATTAGCGACACTGGTATTCACCGGGCAGCGGGACATGTCTGCAGTTGGACAGTACTTTTTGGATGAGGCCTATCAGGACACCGGTGGCACCAACGTAGTGAACACCATTTTGGTCGACTACCGCGCACTAGACACCTTTGGTGAGCTCACAGTTATTGCAGTTGCCGGCATTGTGCTAATTGGCATTCTTCGCTCTCGCTCAATGCTCAGTCAGCGAACTCCAGATTTGGCTAGCTGGAAGCACACTGCTCTTGGCCTCACTGAAGACAACACTCTTCCGATCCGAGTCGTCGCAAGGTGGGCAGCGCCGGTGATTATTCTTTTGTCTTTCCACTTGTTCTGGCGCGGCCACTACGAGCCGGGCGGAGGCTTTATCGCTGGACTGGTGGGAGCCACCGGATTCGGCCTTGCCTACCTTGGTGCGCGAGAGGATCGGTCAGCACCGGTTAAGTGGCCGTATCAAGGTCTATTGGCTGCGGGGGTAATTGTGGCTGTCCTCAGCGGTATTTGGGGTTATGCGGCCGGTTCATTCTTGAGACCGGTGCGTTTTGACATTCCTTTGCCTTGGGGTGGTGAGTATGGATTTACCAGCGCGATGGTCTTTGATCTAGGGGTTTATCTTGCCGTCTTGGCAATAATCATTGCTGTGATTAATGAGCTTGGCGGTGTGCGTCCAACTGATGTGGAGCCAAGAAGTTACGCCGGGGCAGTTCTGGTTGCGAGCCGTTTCGACAGGTTTGAACTAAATTCGTCGCTCCCGGTGCAGCTCAATGAAGGCGGTAGTTCTGCCGGCCAAGCAACTGCAAAAACCGGTAGCTCAGCGGTTTCGGACTCGCCAGAGAGAGGAGCGTCATCATGAGTTTGGCTCTCAGTATTGGATTTTTGGCAGCGGCCGGGGTCTTTTTGGTGCTGCAGCGCGGGATGATTCGAATCATCCTTGGCTTTATCCTTTTGACCCACGCGGTCAACCTGTTGATTATCGCTGCCGGCGGAGCAGCTCGTCGAGACGCCCCATTTGCGGATGGAGACACGTCGATGGCAGCGGACCCACTCCCACAGGCCTTCGTTCTCACTGCGATTGTGATTGCGTTCGCCATCACGGTTATTTTGGCGACCCTAGCGGTGGTCAGTAAGGGCGATGACGATACTGAGGAGGGGCCAAAGAGTAAGACTTTGGACAATGAAGCAAACAAAGGTGGTGATTTGAAGTGATGAACCTCATGGAAGCCCTCTTGCCACTATTTGTTGCTGCGCCCCTGTTTTTAGGCGGTGTCCTATTTATCGTTCCTCGCACTCACCCGCTTCAAAACATATTGGCTACTGGCTCACTCTTAGCTGTTTTGGCTGGTTCCATCAGTTTGTTGGTAACGGTATCTGATGGCACCGTGCTCGCTCACCAAATCTCGCTTTGGCCCGAGGGCATTGCGATTGCTTTTGTAGCAGATGCCTTTTCTGCGTTGATTTTGACTGCCGCTTCGCTGGTGGCTCTACTTAGCTTCCAGTACATGGTCGTCAGTGGAGAAAGCCAAAGCCCTTCGATTCCCGCGTTGGTTTTGATTTTGGTTGGCGGCGTTTCTGGAGCTTTATTGACTGCAGATCTATTCAACCTCTTTGTATTTATTGAAGTGATGCTCTTGCCCTCCTACGGATTGTTGATCTTTCTTAGCCGTCGAGAGGATATGGCCGGCTCGAGGCTTTTTGCGGTTGTGAATTTGCTTGCCTCGACACTGTTTCTGGCCGGGATTGGTTTGATTTACGCAATCCAGGGAACTGTCAACTTGGCAGCCCTGGCAGGCGCAGGTGCTGATCCGGCTACCGCAATAGCCACTGCGATGTGTTTGTCAGCGATTGCGGTCAAGGCAGCTGTTTTCCCGGTGCACGGTTGGTTGAGCAGGGCTTACGCATCAGGATCTCCAGCGGTTGCAGCTTTGTTTTCAGGGCTCCACACGAAAGTCGCGGTATACGTGATCTACCGAATCAGTGCGGTGATTTTCGAGGGTGATAGCGCCTGGATGAGCGCAATCTTGGTTGTTGCCTGCCTAACGCTGGTGGTTGGTGCTCTTGCAGCCCTTGGGGAGTCAAACATTCGCTCCCTCTTGCTGTTTCAAATGGTCAGCGGTATCGGGTTTATCCTTGTGGGCGTCGGCCTGTTTACACCCGAGGGGATGACGGCAGGCATCGTTTACATGGTTCACCACATGATTGTCATGGGTTCACTGTTGCTGATTTCAAGTGCTATTGAGCACACCTATGGCTCGGGACAACTCGAGAGAGTTGCCGGGTTGCGAACTCGAGAGCACCTGTTGACAGGGGTATTCGTGATTGGATCGCTGTCGCTTGTTGGCTTGCCACCTTTCTCGGGGTTCGTGGCCAAGTATGCGCTGGTGTTGGCAAGTGCTGACGCGGGCCTCGCAATTCTTGCTGGCTTGCTTTTGATTGTCAGCCTTTTTG
>JBDNID010000004.1:0-5327 GCA_041688475.1 Aquiluna sp. | reverse complement strand
GTTCCCCGATTAGGCGGCACGACTCAATGAGCTGGTGTGTCATTCGTTCATAATTTTTGGGGCAAGCCATTTCGCATTTTTTACTTCTGGAATACCAATGTCATGCAACGACACTGAGGCCTTCTATCGCATGCGCCGGACTTAGTTTCGGTTTAGTAATTTATGATCAGCATTAATTGCGGGAACGAAACCTTCATGGTCACCAACTAACCTTTCCCCTGTGATCACACTCCAGGCAACCAAAGCGCGTAATGCGCTCTGGTTGATGTTCTTTGTGATGGGTGTGGTGTCTATGGCTTGGATACCTAGGATTCCCGAGATAAAGATGGCTAATGGGTTATCTGATACCCAGTTTGGTTTGGTGTTAATAGCTAGCTCGGTTGGGGCTGTGTTTGGGGCTCAACTTTCTGGGCGTCTAATACACCGATATGGTTCAAGACCCTTGATATATTTGGCTCAGGTGATTGTGCCGGCAGGTGTGATTCTGATGGGTTTGAGTAGCTCACCACTGGTGTTGGTTGTTGGTTTATTTGTGATGGGGTTTGGTTATGCGGCATTGGATGTTGGGGGTAATGCTCAGGCTGTTGCCATTGAGAAGCACTTAGCCAAGCGCTACATAACCTCCTTTCACGGGATGTGGAGCGTGGGGACGCTGGTGGCCACTTTGCTTGGTGCTGGCCTTAGCTTTGTGATGTCTCCGGCAGCGAACTTGATCTGGGTGGCAAGTATTGGTTTTGTGGCTTTTGTCTTTACCTCTTTTAGTCTTTTGCCCCCGGAACTGGATGAACACCGGGGGGATGGGTCATCTACCACCACTAGCTCGGTGGCTTGGTTTGGAAAAGCGGCCTTGCCGCTTTGGATATTGGGTATTGGTGCCACCGGCACCTTCATTGCCGAAGGGTCAGCGGCGGACTGGGGTGCTTTATTGCTTCGAGACGAGATGAACGTTTCGGTTGGTTATTATGCTTCGGCTTTTGCCACTTTTGCGCTTGCGATGATTATCTCTAGATTTTTAGGAGACCGCTGGCTTGAGAAGTTTGGGCCCTATAAGGTCGTTCGGTTCTTGGGTGTTGTCGGGGGTGCCAGCTGGGGAGTACTAATGCTCTTGGGAATATGGTTATCAGACTCCTACCCACTACTTGCAATCATCTTGGTGAACACCGGGTTCTTTTTCGCAGGTATTGCGATTGGCCCGATGTTTCCGGCATTTATATTGGGCGCTGCCAACCTACCGGGGATAGCCCCTTCGGTTGGCATTGCAAGGATTGGGGTAATTTCGATTGGGGCTTATTTTGTTGGGCCAACAATTGTCGGGGTGCTATCGGATCAAATTACTTTGACCTATGCGATGTTGTATCCGGTGTTGGCCTTGATTCTTTCGGGGTATCTGGCTCGGTCGCTAAGAGGGGCACGCGCTGTGAAGTGATGGACGGCCCGGTCCGGCGTCAACTGCCTAGCCAATTACTTGAGACTGCCTGCAGTTAGACCCTCCACGATTTGTTTATTGAACGCTATGTAAATGGCGATCATGGGCAAAGTGATGATTGTGAGGGCGGCGAATAAAAGACCGTAATCAGTCACGTATCGACTTGAAAACGCCAGCAGACCGGTGGGTATAGTTTTCAGCGCATCGTCTTGGATATATAAAAGCGCTAACAAGAACTCGTTCCAAGACGCCAGTGCAGAAAAGATTCCAACCGTTGCAAGACCCGGCTTTAGAAGCGGCATGGCAATCAAGCGGTAGATAGTGAAATCGTTCGCCCCCTCCATCCGCGCTGCTTCAAATAGCTCGTCAGGCAGCGCCTTGAGATAGACGGTCAGTAGATAGGTGGCCAAAGGAAGGCCCATGGCGATATATGGGATTATCAGTGCCCACCTGGTGTTGGTTATATAAAGAGCATTGAACATGGTGCTTTGCGCTATGAAATAGGACTGCAGTGGCAGCAGTAAACCGAGTGAAAGCAAGCCCATGAGCAAGCCCCTGCCGCGAAACTGATAACGGGCAAAAGCAAAAGCGGCGGCAGAGCCGGCCAGAAGAATTACTAGAACCGTGACGCTGGTTGTGATGGTGCTGTTTAGGGCATACTGCCCGATGTTCCCAACCTGCCAGGCTTTGATCCAAATCGAAAAGTCCCAGGTTTCGGGCAGAGCAAAAGGCTCTCGGAAAATCTGCTGATTAGTTTTGAGTCCCGACACCGTCATCCATACGAGTGGGAAGGCGTAGATGATTGCGATTAGGGACAAGCCCAGCGTTCCTATTAGCTGCGGAATTTTATTGCGCAAGGCCACTTTGGGTCGGCGCGATGACTGAGTCGTCGTCGTTTTCGTTGTCACTGTCATGTGCGCAACTCCTTCTGATCGTTCCACTTTCGAATTCTCAAAAACATCCATCCCACAATCAGAATCACGAGAGTCAAAACAACCGCCATCGCCGATCCGTAGCCAACATCCGCGTTTCTGAACACTGTGCGAACCAAGAGAGTTGTTGGAATCTCGGTGGCATTAAAAGGGCCGCCATTGGTGAGAACGAAGAATAAATCGAATCCCTGAAAGGCTCCGGTGACACACAGCAGCACTCCTACTTCAATTGCGTTGCGGATGAAGGGGATCTTGACGCTCCAAAAGATTCTCCACTCGCTGGCGCCATCGATTCTGGCAGCCTCAGAAAGTTCTGTAGGGACCTGTTGCAAGGCCGAGTAAAAAATGACCATAAAAAAACCTGAGAAAACCCAACCGGAAACCAGGCTTATTGCCCAGAGTGCAGTATCAGGGTCACCCAACCAAATGCGGGTCCAGTCCTCCAAGCCAGCGGCGCTCAAGACACTATTTACTAATCCAAAGTCGGGGTTGTAGATAAAGGACCACAACACGGCTACTACAACCATGGGAAGCATTACGGGTGCAAATAGTGCAACGCGAAACCAAAGAGAACCGGATTTTTGAACGCTAATGAGGCCGGCTAGGCAAAGACCTACCAGTACCTCGAGAACCAAGGTGGCCAAGATATATAAAAAAACGTTTGTGAAAGATTTTGCGAAAATATTATCGGAGGCCAACTCGATATAGTTAGCAAATCCTACGAAGTTGAACTCACCGAAACCGTTCCAATCTGTGAAGCTAAATCCAGCGGTCGCAATCATCGGCACCAACACCGCGAAGATAAAAAACGTCAAAGCGGGCGCGACAAAAAGAAATGGAACCCAGGGTTTCTGCGGTTTCATGTGTGCACCTTCGGATGGTGCAGAGTGTGCTTGGCTGATGCAAGCACACTCTGCAGTTCAACTTATTATTCGATTGCTGCAGCCAGTTCGGCCGCTGCCTCCTCGGGAGTACTGACTCCACCCATCACAGCAGCAACTGCGCGGTAGAAGAAGTCGGCAACCTCAAGGTCGTAGTCAGTGTCTGGCGGTCCAACGATTGTGTTGGAAGAGGCCAGCATGCTGTTCAACCTTGCTGTTCTGTCATCGAGCTCGGCGTTTGCAGCAGAGAGCGCCAATGGCACGGCCTCGGCTTCGATGAACTTGGCTACAAACTCAGCATTATTTGCTAGTGCTAAGAACTCAGCGGCCTTGTCCTTCATCGGACTCTTTTCGTTGATCACATAACCGGTCACAACTCCAATTACGCTGCCTTGGTCCCCAGCGCCATTCGGCATTGCGGGCAGGTTTACGTAGTCGAAGTTGAGATCTGGTGCCTCACCAATTGCCCAGCTAACAAGCCATGAACCGATTGGGTGCATAGCCGCTTCGCCTTGGAAAAACAGTTGAGCACCCTCATTGTCTGCAATGGCGTTCGCGCTTTCATTCACGCATCCGTTGTCAGCGAGTTCCTTGATGTAGCCAAAGGCCTCCACCCACTCAGGTGTGTTGAAAGAGGTGCGCTGCGCCAATGCCGAATCGTAGACATCTTCACCGACGACTCGAGAGGTTAGGTGCCCAAGCCAGTTACCTGCGGCCCAGAAGTCCTTATTTCCCGAAGCCATTGGAATGAAGCCCGCTTCAGACACGACCCTGCAGACCTCCATGAGCTCGCTCCAAGTTTCTGGAGGCGTGATACCCAACTCATTAAACATGTCGACGTTGTACCAAAGCACGTTGGTGACATCGGCTTTGTGAGGCACAAGTAATAGCTTGTCGTTGTACTCACCTGAGGAGAACGTGGAGTCTTCCCAAATTCCCGAGAGCACCCCATCGGTCATGTAAGAGGTTAGGTCGGCTGCGTAGCCGCCCTCATACCTTTCAGCGAGTCTGCTACCGGCCCACTCAAAGTAGACATCTGGAGCGTCGCGTCCTGAGAGTAGATTTGGCAAACCGATTGTCTGGTACAGGTCATCATCGACATAGTTCATCTCGACATCAATACCAGGGTTTGTCATCTCAAACTGAGCTGCAACCTGATCCCAAACGGCAATCTGAGCTTCGCCAGGTGAACCCATCGCAACGCGCAATGTGCCTTCTGAAACGCTTTCGGTGCTAGTAACAGCTTCGGTATCGGTTGTTGTGTCAGAACTCGATGCACATGCTCCGAGAACTAGTGCAGACGCTGCCGCTAGGGCAACCACTGCAGTGCTTTTGATCTTTAACATTTCTATTGCTCCTCATTCTCTAGTGGTGGTTTTTTCACTGGCCAGTGACTCGCTCATGAGATGCTGAACGAACATGTCTAGGGAGTCACCGAAAACCCTTTTGCCCGTGGCGCGCAACCGAGTAATGTTTGGTTCAAGCTCCGATGCTTGGACCGTGTCCAGCTGATGCGTTTGCGCCAACTGGGACAAATGACGCAGAATTTCTGCGCCAATTCTGAAAGCGTCCAACCAAGGACGGCACTGGTCAATCAGGGCCTGATTGCCAAAATTCTTGGATAATAAATGCGCTGAGGAGTCTTCAAACTTGCTCGCGAGTGCAGTCATTGCAGCAATGCCAGGCTCTATGACCCCGGAGACATTCGAGAATTCAAGTGCAGCAAGTGCCTGGTCAATTTCCTGAGCATCACTTAGGGATAGACAAGAAGACCTGGAGTTACTTGCGAAAACCTGGAATGCCGCGGCATCTTTTGGATTGCTAGTGATTTTGCCAATTGCCCGAACCCAGCTTTCCTCGGATACATAACCGTGAGGATCGGCGAGGAAATCTCCCGCAGTGGCGATTGCAATTTTGGACGCCTCCGCCATCTGCATCGCGTTCACCAAGATGCCACGGCTCGTGTCGTGGAGCGCGGGCTCTCGGCGCTCGTAAGGCCCCAGGTGTAGTTCATGAGACATCGCAACATCATTCACGGGGTAGTTATCCCAATAAAGTGGTGGCCGACCGGCGGTCTCGGCGAAAGTG
>JBDNID010000279.1:0-1998 GCA_041688475.1 Aquiluna sp. | reverse complement strand
GCCGGTTCAAAAATTATCTATTCAAACCCAGGGTTTAACTCATGGGGAGTATTGAATGCGCGCACGGACTTTCTCGAACGGAACCCGGAGCTGGTTGAGACCGTCTTGGTGCAGTACCAACGGGCCCGGGCATGGATTCTTGCAAACCAAGACAAGGCGGCTGAGATTTTAGCCAAGGAAGCACAGCTTGATGCAGACGTCGCCGCAAAAGTGCTCACCGAAAGAACCAACGTGGATGTATCGCTGATACCGGGTGAATCACAGCTCGCTGTTTTTCGCATCATTACTCCCGTCTTAGTGGCCGAGGGAAAAATTAAATCCCAAGAGGCCGCCGAGCTCGCGATGAAGACGCTTATCAACGACAGCATTGCTAAGAAGGTTGGCTAACGAGATGTCCGAATTTAGAGTCGAGCGCCAAAGCACCACACAGCAGCGGCGCGCTGCGCTATTGGGTAAATCTAAACAGGTTGCCTTAGGCGCTTTACTACCGATTCTAATTTTTGCTTTGTGGCAGAGCCTCAGCGCGAGTGGTGCCTTTTCGGTGAGTCAGCTTCCACCTCCGACCGAGGTTCTTTCCGGGGCCCTGGGGTTGATTGAACGAGGAACGCTATGGGGTCATATCGTCATTAGTCTGCAGCGGGTGTTTGGTGGCTTTGCTATCGGTGCTGTTTTGGGAATTGTGTTGGGCTCTGCGGTCGGGCTTTCCGCAATTGTTTCGCAGCTTTTGCAACCAACCATTGGGGCCTTGCGCGCGGTGCCCTCCTTAGCTTGGGTCCCGCTGCTGTTGATTTGGATGGGTATCTACGAAGAGCCGAAAATAACCCTGATAGCTATTGGCGCCTTCTTTCCGGTATTCACCACGGTCGCCGCAGGTTTGGCTGCGGTTGATCGAAACCTGATTGAGGTGGGAAGGGCCTACGGCCTCAAAACCATCAAGCTGGTGACAAAGGTTTTGCTCCCGGCAGCATCACCGATCATTTTCTCCGGTCTTCGATTAGGCCTGGCGCAAGCCTGGCTGTTCTTGGTTGCCGCAGAACTGATCGCTAGTTCGAAGGGCCTCGGATTTTTGCTCCTTGACAGCCAAAATACCGCAAGGACAGATGTGCTGTTCGTGGCAATTATTTTGCTAGCCCTATTGGGAAAGCTCAGCGACGTCATCATCGCAAAGATTGAAAAACGGGCACTTCGCTGGATTTAGACACGATAATCGAGGAGAAATTTATGTCAGAACGCGGCTTTGGATTTAAGACCCGGGCACTTCATGCCGGCAGTATCCCAGACCCGGTTTACGGCGCCCGCGCGGTACCGATTTACCAAACGACGTCGTTCGTTTTTAAAGACACGACCGATGCTGCAAACCTCTTTGCTTTAGAAAAATATGGCAACATCTACTCCCGCATCGGAAACCCCACCGTGGCCGCTTTCGAAGAGCGCGTCGCAAGCCTTGAGAACGGAATCGGTGCGGTGGCAACAGCCAGCGGCCAGTCAGCTGAATTCATCACTTTTGCAGCGCTTTGCGCTTCGGGCGACCACATCGTGTCTTCCTCAAGGCTTTATGGAGGAACAATTACTCAAATCACCGTGACGCTCCGAAGATTTGGCATCGAGAGCACCTTTGTAGATTCGAGCGACCCAAAGGACTACGAGGCGGCAATCAGGCCAAACACCAAGCTGATCTTCACGGAGAGTATTGCAATCCCATCAACCGCTATCGCAGACATCGAAGGTTTGGCCGAGGTGGCACACCGCAACGGAATTCCCCTGATTGTCGATTCGACCACCGCCTCGCCCTACCTGGTTCGGCCAATAGAGCACGGGGCGGACATCGTCATTCACTCTGCAACTAAATTTTTGGGAGGTCACGGAACTACTCTCGGAGGAGTTGTTGTCGACTCGGGAAACTTTAAATGGGACGGCGGTAAGTTTCCGGGCATGACGGAGCCGGTTGCAGCGTACGGCGACCTAGAGTGGTGGGGAAACTTCGGAGAATACGGGTTT
>JBDNID010000278.1:0-1681 GCA_041688475.1 Aquiluna sp. | reverse complement strand
GTGAGTCTTAGAGCATAGAAGCTGTTTCTGACTCCCAGAAGCCAGGCGGAAGTAATCGCCGTCACCGGGGCTCCACCGGCAGCAATAACACCGATGAATGCAAATTGAGATGCCCCGGAGAACATCAGAATGCTCAAAAGCATTATCGAAATAAGATCTAGGCCCGCAACCGAGGCAAGGGCCCCAAAAGAAATTCCGTAGAGACCAGTAGCGAGGCCTACCGATACCGATGCGCTGATCACCTGTTTACTCACAAGAATCCTTGTTAATTGGCTCCCCGGCCTGGACTCGAACCAGGAACCTATCGGTTAACAGCCGATTGCTCTGCCAATTGAGCTACCGAGGAAAAGCGCCTGAGCGCGTCATAATATTAGCAGAAAATTTCTACCAGCTACATCAGTTTCCGGCGCTCAGATTCCAAATTCATAAGTTGTCGCTGAATCTGATTTATGGCGTCCGCCATCGTATCCGGGTCCATTCTGCGCAGGGCTGCCATCAGATCGATCTTCTCCCGAGCCAAAGCCTGCATAAGAGCGCCATTTACGACTCCTTTTGCGTACCTTGTAAGCTCCGCATCATTTTTTACGGGCAACTGAACCAAAGCTAGTTCGCGAATCAAGGAGAGTAGCTCTGCATCCGAATGACTTGCCAAAGCGTTGACCCAGTCGGGTTGGGCTAGAGAATCTTTGTGATCTAGTGCCAGCTGCAGCAAGCTTTGATGAAGTGCGTTCTGCAACCCAGCAGCGTAAATTCGCAGCAGATGATCTTGACTAAAGGCGCTCGGGTGTTGGATTAGGATCTCCAAGATTTGTCGCTCCAAGCGCAATTGGGGATTGCTTATTGCTATCTGGGGAGCGGGCGATGTTCGCATCGAGGCTACTTGCTCGATGTTTGAAGCCCTGCCGTTTTGCGAGACTAATGCTGCAACTTCGTTTACATCGAGCGAGACCCAATCGGCTAGCGCCCTGGTGTAACCAGTTCGCAACGAGGGGTCAGAAATTTCGGCCACAACCGAAGCGGCGGATCTAGCCGCGGCAACCCTAGAGTCGAGGTCAGTTAGCGAGAATTTAGAAATTCGGTGGCGAATCACAAACTCAAATAGTGGTTTTTTTGCTTCCAACATCTGAGTAATTGCGGCGTCACCACGTTGCTGACGAAGATCGCTTGGATCGAGACCCGCGGGACCTGCGGCCACAAAGGTTAGGGCATTAAATTTCGCAGTGTCTCCGTAGACGCGAAGGGCAGCCTTTTGACCAGCCGCATCTGGATCGAAAGTGAATATGACACTGGCTGGTTCCTGAGTCTGACCGAAGAGACGGTTTATCAGCTTTATGTGTTCTTCTCCAAAGGCTGTACCACAGGTGGCCACTGCGACCTGATGCCCCGCTAGGTGACATGCCATCACGTCGGTATATCCCTCGACAACAACAATCTCTTTGTTCTTCACAATCTGTTTGCGCGCAAGATCCAATCCGTAAAGAACACTCCCTTTGTGATACACGGGGGTTTCTGGAGTATTGAGATACTTAGGCCCCTGGTCATCCTCGTAGAGCTTTCTTGCACCAAATCCCAGAACCTGAGAATTTGCATCTCTGATCGGCCATAGAACCCTGCCCCGAAAACGGTCATAGCCGCCCTTATCACTTGGCATCATCAATCCAGCAAGTATTAGCTCCTCCAG
>JBDNID010000277.1:0-1656 GCA_041688475.1 Aquiluna sp. | reverse complement strand
TTTGGCCTGGGGGGTAATTGGTGCCGCGCTTGGTTTTAGCGCCAGTGAGTTATCCGAGGCCTTGGGGTTTAGCTATCCGGTGAGTCCGAATACTCTTTTGGCCACTTTGCCATTCATTGGCGTGGCAATCTACTTTTTATCGCTGCCGATATTTCGCTACCGCAAGGCTTTGGAAAGGGCCGAACCGAAGCCGGTGGAAAGACCTAACCCTTTTTATGCGGTTAGAGTTCTGGTTTTAGCTAGGGCAATCATCTTGACCGCCGCGGGATTTTTTGGCTGGCACCTGGGCGGCTTGATTTGGCTTTTCAGCTTCTCAAATTCGCCATCTCAATTGGTGACACCGACACTTATTGGGTTGATCGGATCATTAATGATGTTGCTGGCGGGCTACCTTTCAGAGTTTAATTGCCGTGCACCAAAGAATAAAGATGAAGAGGTTAAAGATTGAAAATAGGCATCATTGGCGATGAGCCGGCCGGGCCGATATTAGCCAAGGCTTGGGCCGCAGCCGGCCACGAAATAGTCGGGGCTTGGGTCGAATCACCTTTGGCGATTGAGCGAATTGAGGCACTGTTGCCGGATGTGCCAATCGCTTCGATGCTCGCCGTTGCCGAGGACTCCGACTTAGTTTTACTTGCCGTTCCGAATAGTGATATCGAATTAGTTTGCGATGGCATCGCGGGCTTCGGGTTATTTGGACCCAAGAAGTTAGTGGTGCACCTTTCGCCACTTGCTGGAATCGGCTTACTCGGGTCAGCAGCCAATCAAGGGGCCGTTCCGATCGCCTTGCACCCGGTGATGCACTTCACCGGCACCACGATGGACCTGCAGGTTTTAAAAAATACTTCGGTCGCAGTTTCGGCTCCCGAGGTCTTAATGCCGATAGCCCAGGCGCTGGCGATTGAGCTTGGAGCTGAGCCGATAGTGGTTTCAAATGATCAACGCGCAGCCTATGCCGAGGCCTTCGGGGTTGCGAGTGGGTTCTCCTCCCTTGTGGTTGGCCAAGCAATCGGTATCCTCGAAGCAGCTGGGATGGAAAATCCCGCCAGACTCATTGCTCCAGTTGTTCGCGCTGCAGTTGAGCAGGCTTTGGCTCAAGGAGCGCTAAGAATCGACCCGAAGGATTTTCTCTAATGCAACTTATTCAAAACGGTAGGGATTTGACCCAATCGATAGCTCAGGCGCGCGCTCAGGGTAAAAAAATCGGTTTTGTGCCGACCATGGGCGCTCTTCACCAAGGACACATGGCCCTGGTGAAAAAGGCAGGGGAAACCTGCGACTTTGTGGTGGTCTCGGCGTTTGTAAACCCCTTGCAATTTGGCGAGGGCGAGGGATTTGAGGATTACCCCAGGACTATATCTGTAGACGCGAGATTAGTTACCGACCAGGGGGCCGATGTCTTATTTGCACCGGGAGTCAATGATGTTTACACCAAGGACTTTGAGGTAAAAAAGCTCATCGCCGGGACAATTGGTAGGGCTTTAGAAGGAACTATTCGACCGGGACACTTTGACGGGATGCTCACAGTAGTTTCGCGGTTATTCGACATGGTTACCCCGGACCAGGTCTTTTTCGGTGAGAAGGATGCCCAGCAGGTGGCACTAGTGGCGAAGATGCTTCGCGATCAAATAGCGTCAGGTGAGCGATCCCCAATAA
>JBDNID010000276.1:0-4503 GCA_041688475.1 Aquiluna sp. | reverse complement strand
AGGCTCTACTCAATGGCAATGCGCACCAAGGAAGCCCACCTGGCGTCACTGTCCGAACACAGGCTGTTCGAGCTCGTCGCTCAAACCCAAGAATCCGCTCACCTTCATGTTCTAAGAGGTGGCCGTGTCCTCACAACTAAAACAGTGGTCGCGGCAAACACCCTGAGAAGATCGGGTTGGGATGGCTTAATTATCGCCGCCGGCAACACGGCCTCAGGCCGTGCAATGCTCGCAGGTCTAAGTGATGAAGAGGTTTCATTGTGGTGGTACGAGCATGCCCAGGACGCCCCCTTGCTGGTCAAAAAAAGCAAACTGCCTCGCGCACTGGAGCCGATAAACCCGGACTTCAAGAGGCAGCAACCAGCAAAAAACCTGAAGGTTTTTCTTGCCATGATGCAAGAAATTAGAGATCTTGGCTACGCGATTAGCGATGGCGAGTTTCAGCCGGGCATCGTCGATGCGGCTGCGCCGGTAAGAGACGCCAGCAATACAATTGTCGCTGCGATAAGCACCGGTGTCCCGAAACATCGAATTGGCGATCAGTTCGATTCAATTGGTCAACTTGTATCAGGGGCGGCCTTGAGATTTTCGGCTGACCTGGGTGCACCAATTATCGGCCCGGCTTAGTAAAGTTTTAGCTATGAGCAACGTCGCCATCATCACAGGAGCAGGCTCCGGGTTCGGGTTCGAACTTTCCAAAAAACTTCTCGCTCTGGATTGGGTGGTTTACGCCACCGACGTTAACAGGGAGGCGCTTGCGGCAATAGCCGAACATGGCGCAATTCCCATGAAGCTCGACGTCACACTCAGCGCCGATTTTGATCGTGTGGTGAAAAAGGTAATCAAAGACCAAAACCGAATTGACTTGATGGTCGCCAACGCCGGTTTTGGCAGCTTCAGCGCCGTGGAGGAGACCTCTCCCGAAAAGGTCCGCCAGCTCTTTGAAGTGAATGTCTTTGGGGTTGAGCGCTCAATCAGGGCTGTATTACCGCAGATGCGCAAGCAACGCTCCGGCAGAATAATGTTGGTCACTTCTGTTGTCGCCACAGTCTCAATGGCGGGACTGGGCTGGTATGCCGCCACCAAGCACGCGGTTAAAGCGGTTGCTAACGCCCTTCGTCACGAGGTGAAAGACCTCGGAATCAAGATAACCGTGGTCGAGCCGGGAACCGTGAAAACCGGCTTCGACGCGGTCGCTTTTAACAACTTAGAAGAATCACGAGAACTGGGTGACTACGACAAGATTATGGCTGGTTCGGGGAAGTGGCTCGGAAAGCTTTATAAAGCATCCCCCGGACCCAAACAAGTAGTGAAAAAAATGTTGCACGCTGCGACGGCTAAGAACCCAGCTCCTATTTACCCAGCGAGCTGGGATGTGAGAACGCTCAAAGTGGTCTTCAACCTGTTTGGTCGAAGGGTGACCGACTCGGTGATTTTGTGGCTCGCGAAGCGCTAGCAAAAAGACACTGGGGTTCCTGGGTCGTCATCTTAGCTTTCACCTCATCTGGCATCTTGCACCTTCTAAACCCGGGAGCATTTTTAGATCTGCTGCCCAATTGGGCTCCCGAACCATTATTGCTGGTCTACGCATCCGGCATAGCCGAGCTTTTGGCTGCCTTGGGTTTGATGCTTCGGCTCAAATGGGCGCCAATGTTTACCGCATTGGTGCTTTTGGCAGTTTGGCCAGCCAACTGGTGGTTTGCAATCGACACATCAATCAATGGTGAGCTACTGCCCGCCATAGTTGCCTGGGCCAGACTACCGCTCCAGATCCCGCTAATTCTATGGGCGCTTCGGTCACCCGTGAAAAGCCAGTTCTCTAAATGATCTGAGAAAAACCCTCGATTCCTGGCCAAGCATCTCTGGCAGTAGCCGGGTTCGGTTTAGCGCTTCACATCGCAAGAATGGGCAGAAAAGCGGCCCGCCTGCCCGCGCTTTATTCGTGAAGGCTTGCTTTACTCGGATGGGCCGTTTTTCTTCAAAACAATTTCAAGTCTTTGGGCAGCCTTATTTAGATGGCCGTCTTTGCTGCGCTAATTACCAACGACCCGGCAGGACCGGTCATGGCGCAGTTAAAAGGTTGCGGTTCAAAAAACTAAGGCCGGTTTGGAGCGAGTGACGGGAATCGGACCCGCGCTACCAGCTTGGGAAGCTGGAGTTCTACCACTGAACTACACTCGCAAAACTATTTGATTCTAACGCTTTGCCGGCTTGCGCTTGAGTCTAAAAAGCTTGCGCAGTTTCGATGTTCGACCCAGCGGTTCGAGCTCCGCAAAAGGTTCTCTGGATTTAGTTGCCACAAGCACCAAAAGCACCCAGCTAATTTCTACCAAGAGTCTTGACTCGGTTAGTGATTGCGCGGCGATAACTAAGAATATGAATAGTGGGTATAAATAAAGCGGGTTGGTGTGTCTCACGGCGACCCGCCACAACCTCACAAAAGTAGCTATCATCAGCCACCCCAGCAAAATTAAACCAAATATTCCAACTTGCAACCAGGTGTCTAGATATGCATTATGAGCCTGATACATCGGAACTTCATTGATCACAATCAAACCGTCAAACGGCTGCACGCCTGGGATCCAGTAGCTAATCCAGCCCCAGCCCTCGATTGGCTTCTCCCAAATCAACTCAAGAACTGTTTCCCAAATATAAAAGCGGCCAGATGCATCGGACGACTTACCGAGAAGGTCAAAAAGTTCTACCCGATATACCGCCGCCACCAAGCCCACAAAGCCTAAAAACCCGAGTGCGATTCGATAAATCCGATGCCTTGTCGGCCGGGCCCTGCCCTCTGCCAAAATTGCAATTGCGGCGGCGAAAACGATTACAAAGACCGCGAGGGTCATACCACCGGATTTAGCCAAAACCGCGAGCAGGATAGCCAATCCGATGGACGCCAATGGGATGTTCTTTGAGCGGTTTGTGACGATGTATTCGACTAAAAACAACAACGCGCCCAGAACTGCAATAAAGGCCAAAAGGTTTGCGTTTCCAACAATGCCCTGAATTCTTTGAGAATCGAAAAGATTGCCCTGACTCCATAAATAAGAGGCGCTTGGCGGGGTATCGCCCTCATAGTTGGGGAATATCGGCTTGATGGGGCCGAAAATTCCAGCCCAGATCTCAAAAAATAGCGATGTGACCAATATGAAACGAATCAGATTGCCAAAAATGTTCAATAGCTGACGCCAGCCAAATTGATTGGCTAAAAATATTGCAAATAGGGTTGAGATGAACTGTAGGGCTAGGCCCAAATATGTGGCCTCACGATACTGCGACCAAATTACGCTCAGCGCCATCAGCGCCAGTAGAAGCGCCAGTGGAACTGGCACTCGCAAAAAGGTTCTTCTTGGATTTGTAGCTAAAAGAGTGATGATTAGGACCACTGCCAAGATGCCGACGATTATGCCCCATCCGACCCAACCAACCGAATATCTAACCGCATCGCCAGCGGTGATGACGAATAGCCCGGGATAAGCAAGCCAGCGGCCCGCTCGATAGCGCGGCTGACGCGAATCGAATGGGATTCGAATTGGCTGAGTGATAGGGATTGTGTTGGTGATTATTATCTCCGCTTTATAGGCCCCTCAAGGATACAGTTCTAAACTCAAACAATGAAACTACCTGCCCCAAAAATAATTGACCCGGCCTCAGTCCCAGTGCTTCGTTGGGGAGTCATTGGACCAGGCAACATCGCCGAGACGTTTGTCGGCTCCAGCCAAAAGCACACCAAACAGGAATTTCACGCTGTTGGGTCAAGAACTCCGGGCAGAGCGCAAGCATTTGCAAACCAGTTCAAAATTCCAAAAACTTACCAAAACTACCGGGATTTAGTCGCTGACCCGAATTTAGATGCCATTTACATTGCCAGCTATCCAGCCGACCATCACGCTCACTCGCTCCTAGCGCTAAACGCCGGCAAGCACATATTGGTCGAAAAGCCAATCACCTATTTGCCAGAGCACGCCAAAGAAATTTTCGATGTTGCAAAATCGAAGGGTTTGCTGGCGATGGAGGCGATGTGGACTCGGTATTTGCCCCAGTCATCGATCCTTCAGCAGCTCCTCAAAGAAGGCTCACTTGGGGATTCCCAGTTATTCACCGCGGCCTTTTGCACCGATAACCGCGCAGTCGATCGGCTCTGGGAGAAAGGTGGCGGTGGAATCATATTCGACATGGGTATCTACCCAATCGCTATGGCGCAGCAATTTATGGGTAACCCTGTAAAGATCTTCGCGCGGGGCAAAGTTAGGCCGGATGGCATGGACGAAGAAAGCTATGTCGTGATGGAATATGCAAATGGATCAAGGGCAAACATCACTATGTCTGGTATCTCCTCGCTGCCAATAGAGGCGAGCTGCTCGTTCGAAAAAGGTTTGGTGAAGATTGCAGAGCCTTTCTTGGCCCCTTCGACCATCTCGGTTCGAGACAAAGAATTCTACTTTTCGGAAGACAGCTGGAAAGACGATACCGGCATCGCCGGTCACTCGGGTCTGAGTT
>JBDNID010000275.1:0-2050 GCA_041688475.1 Aquiluna sp. | reverse complement strand
GAGCTATTGGCAACCATTCGAACCCGGCACGCTGGCGCCAAGGTTCTGGGTGTCTCGCACGGATCCCTAATCAGAGTCGTTTTGGCGCAGGTATCTGAAGGTGCAATTCCACCCAAGGGTGAGCGGCTAGAAAATGCTTCACTTCATCTTTTGCGCCACCAGGTTAGCTGGCAGCTTGAGGCCTGGGCTCCCCAGCCCCTCAGCTAGTTTTTCTGTTCTTCAGCCGCTGCAAAATCTCAAGTAGCGCCTGCGCCGAGAGCTCCCAAGAGAAGCCCTTAGCCTGGCTCAGCGCGAGGTTCGAATACCAATCCCAGTTATTGGCATCGTTTAGCCTATGGATTTCATTCGCAAAAGCTTTTGGGTCGGTTGGTATGAATCGAAGGCCCGCGTCCTGGGCTATTTCCCTAAAAATCTCAAGGTTGCTCACCACGATCGGCGTGCCGCGCTCCATTGCCTCAACCAAGGGAATACCGAACCCTTCATCCAAAGAGGCGCTCACAAGCGCCTGAGCGCTTGCCAGTAGATCCCCGTACTCGGTCCGGGTAACTCCATTTCTAAATTCAATCTTGGCGCCCACTTCATTAGCCAGTGACTCGAGTTCGGCTTTTCGTTTTGGGTTGATGCGAGATAGCAGAATGAGGTTGTGCTCGGGCAATAAGCCCGTACCTCGAATCAAGGTCTCGACGTTTTTATAACCGATGAAGCTACCCATGTAGATCAGGCTTCTTTGATTATGGCGATTGCCCTCGGGTATTATTTTAACCGGATCGGCCGCGTTATAAACCACGTGAACTGGTCTCTTTGTGAGGCGATATTTTAGAATTTCATTTTTAGTTGTTTTAGATACGGTCACTATTGCTTCGGCCCTATTCAGCACGATGCGTTGCGGCAAATAGCTCATGTGAAATAACCGCCAGCCAAGTTTTAGCAGCGGGTTGAAATAAGCCGGTGGGGTTCGGTGGCGGTAGTAAATTAAATCGTGCAAGGTCAGCACGAGCTTGAAGTTTCGAAACCAACTCGAGGTGGTCTGCATTGGCGAAAATAAAACATCGATATTTTGCTTCCTTAGTCTGTAAGCCAGGGTCAGCTCGCTTGGCGACTCTGGGCTATTGACCAGAAAATGCTTTAGCCCTCCGAATTCATCAGCCTGGGCTTGAGATGAAACGAGCACGGTGACATCGGTTAGTTTTGCAAGTTCTTTGGCAAGCCCCAGGCTAAATTGTCCTACGCCATCGGGCTTGCCCGGCTTTACAAATCTTCCATCGAACCAAATACCACTCAAAGCGAAGCTACGAACTCTTCAATGAGTGAAGCCACTTCGGTTGGGGTTTCATAATGAGTGAGGTGACCAACATCTGGCAGCACCTCCAGGGTTGCGTCCCGAATGGCTTTTTGCAGAAGCACTTGATTGGCAAGAGGTGCGATCGAGTCGCGCTCCCCCGCAATCAAGAGAGTAGGCACGTCGAAGTCTCCAGCGTGGTCAAGAACATTGCCAGAGCTTGCCGCTAAAAAGCCCTCCTGTGCAACACTGTCATGTTGGTAGTTCGAAAAATAGTTGGCGTGCTGAGAGTGGATAAAAGACCTCAGTTTCGGTTTTTTGCTGGTTGCCATCACCATTGACATACCACGAACAATCACTGGGCTTGAAAGAAGCAACGAACCAGGAGTGCCAAGCTTTGCAGTTGCTTTATAAAAAAATCTTGCAAGCCGATTGGCCGAATTTTTTTGCTCGCTTGCCCTCGAGGCGATTGGGTTTTCTAAAACGATGCCCTTCGCCTTGAGGCCCTTGGAAATTGCAGTCGCAACAATCAGTGAACCAAAGGAGTGACCCAGAATCACCACCTCGCGCTGGACCTGGTTTGTCAGATCAATTAGCCAATCGGCGTAGTTCTCTAGGCTGTGCTCAGCTTCAAGCATTGGCGTTTTGCCATAGCCTGGGAGATCCGGAATTAGAACGTCGTATTGCTCGATGGCAGCGGCAATGAGCGAAAGTCCGTGATGGTCTCCTCTAAAACCGTGAATCAAAATAATCAGGGGGGTCTTGCCAGTG
>JBDNID010000274.1:0-10264 GCA_041688475.1 Aquiluna sp. | reverse complement strand
GTAAAAAGCCGAATTGGGCGTAGGTCGGTATCGAATCCGAGATGTTGTTGGTCGAGACCCAGAAATAGAGTCCACCCATAATCCATGGCACGATTCCAGCAACAACGCCTAGGTTGAATGGCAACCAGCTTGTTTTTTCGGTCAGCTGGTTGTAGCGCTCCATCACGAGCCCAAACATGTTCATCAAAAAATTGAGGGTGAATACGAATACCACCGCGGAGATTTCAATCAGACCACCGAGCATCAACAGCACGACCAGCATCAAAGAAGACGATATCGAATATTCCCACCAGCGAGGTGGGTTGATGCCCTTGGCAATATTCTGCTCGTAGCGGCGAATATAAAATGGCGATGAAATCAACAGGTGAGCGATTGCTGACAGTAATAAAAATATTGGGCCAATTATTGCTATTGGGAACTCAAATAAGGTTTCACTCACGGGGCGGATGCCCTCAGGGGTATCGGTGAAGAACCTAGTGATGACCGGGATTCTGGTTTCATCGTTCAAGATGAAAAACAGCGCAACGGCCTGGATCAGGTGGAAAATACCAGCCAACCTGTTCCATGTTTGCAACTTGCTTCCAAGTTTTGTCTCAGGCTTCATCAATTCCCCCAGCTCATTTAGTGAGCCCAAATCGCTGGGCCCAAGTCTTCGAAAAGTATAAATGAGCCCAAAAGCGCAAACCTAAGTTTCGCTTTAGGCGAACCTGAATCTTTGGGGACATTAATTATTGTGGCACTGCGACCAGCTGTGAAAATTAGATTCCTAGCCTGACTTGTCGTTCGAAAAGATGCCGCATTCGAAAATGGGAAGTTGTTCATCAAATGAACATTCTGTGCTCGCGAGGACCATGCGACAAGCTAGGGGTCCCAGATTAAGCTTTAGTGTCGGGCTTCGAAAAATAAGTAGTTGACTATCATTCGGCGAGTTTCGAGTTTGAGTCTCTGGGGCGCACCTGATGTGTCGGCCATAGATGCCTTAAAGATCTCTGAGATATAACTGGTTAGTTTTCTAACTAAAAATCGGAACACTGCCAGGTCAAGTCAAGCTAACGAAATCAAGTTCCTTGCCACAATGCACACATTCGGTTGCCTCATCTCGAATTAATTCCGAGCAATACACGCATTTTCGAGTCAGCTCCGGGCTTGCAGGTCGAATGAACTGGGTCACGAATAAAGGGATCAACCAGCCAATTAGCAGCGAGACGACTAAGAAGCCTGTGAAACTTTTCTGTCTCTCCTGTGCTATTCGAGCAACAAAATAAGCCGGAATCACCCAGATTAAAATGAATACGATGGCTACTCCGGCCCACTCCGAACCATCTAATCCCATAATCTCTCCTGACCTAGAAACATTTTTTAACTTACCACCTGATAACGGCATTGGCCGGCAACGGTGCGAGGAGAAGGCTTTGTATTAGATAACCGTTGGGCGCAAACTCTCCGGGCTTTACCCTTCAATTTTCTTGCCAGATTGGCCCAAAGGTAGTCAAAAAAATCCGAAATCAGCGGGCTCCAGGTTCGGCTCTTTCTTCAATGTGGCACCCTAGCTAGTATGAGATTCATAAGAAGATTCGAATAGAGGCGAAATCACTCTTGACCAGCTTGCCCACGCTTATCATCGAATCAATCAAAGATGGTCTCAGAAGGTCAAGGCATTTTGGGCAGTTTCGAGCACCTACGAACCTCACTCAAGCCATGGCTGATTTGCAAAAAAACCTTCACTTAATCGAAAGGGCCTTAGCGCTTCCCGAACCAAGAAGGCCCTTTGGGCTCAGGCCTGTTGCTCGGATTAATGAAATTATTGAACAATATGGCGCCAGTCTCGGGGAATACCTCTTGAATCAAGCGAAGGTTGTATTGGCTGAACGCGATAATTGGAACGAGCGGGGAGTTAGGCCGAACCCTTCTAAAGTGCGAGAGCTCACAGAGGCGCAAAATCTTTTGGCTTCTAGGCACTCGGTGAGGGCGTTTGGAACGAATAGGGCCCCCACGGATCAGGAACTGAGAAAGATTATCGAGCTAGCAGGTAACGCCCCGAGTGTTTCTAACACCCAGAGCTGGTCCGTTCGGGCGTATCGCTCGGAAACCGACATTCAACAGCTTTTAGCTCTACAAAACGGAAACGCTGGTAACTCTAAAATCCCTCTTTTATTGATTGTAACGGTCGACATCAGAGCATTCGCGGGGCCAGGGGAGCGCAACCAAATGTGGATTGACGGCGGAATATTTCTGCAGCAACTGCTACTTTCGATTCACGCATCCGGTTGGGCCAGTTGCCCGATGAATTTCTCTGAGACAAATGCCCAGGCCAATAGGCTCCGCAAGCTTTCTGGAATAGCCGATTATGAGGAAGTCATCTGTTTCGTATCGGTTGGGGAGCAAGATACGGGTATCCCACCGGCTCGCTCGTTGAGGAAGCCGGTGCATCAGCTGCTTAAGAACGAGAGGCTCGGTTAGGGGATTCCCTAATTGGCATAAAAGTTCACAGATCCACGAACCCAGACCTTAACCCTCATGCCAACCTCCGGCGCAAATGGACCATTGGAGCGGGCTCGGATTACCAGGTCGCCGATCTTCACTTCAAGAACAGCATCATGACCAAAGAATACCTGACCCACGACCTCGCCCTCACCGCCAGGATTTGGGAGCAGGTAAAAGTTCTCGTACCTGATCGCGGTTAGGCCTTGATCTCCATCCAACACCTTTCCCATGGGGTTTAGCAGACCCAGCGCTGTCGAAATTTTACCCTTGACTACTTGACCCTCGACCAAGACTGAGTCGCCTAGAAAAGTTGCAATACCGATATCTATCGGGGAGTTATAAATATCGGTTGGGGTGCCAATCTGGCCAATCTCGCCATCGCGCAGAACTGCAACTCGGTCCGCTAAAGAGAGCGCCTCTTCCTGATCGTGAGTCACTAGAACTGCTGTAGCACCCTCGGCTAGGAGAATTTTCCTGATGTCCAACCTGAGTCTTGCCCGAAGCTCCGCATCTAGTGCGCTAAAAGGCTCATCCATCAGGACAAGGGCCGGCCTAGGAGCCAGCGCTCGAGCAAGCGCAACTCTCTGCGCCTGACCCCCTGACAGGCTCTCTGGTCTAGCATCGGCAAAATCCGTCAACTCCACTAGCTCTAAAAGGTGCTTCAATCGGGCAGCCTTGTCTCCGGTTGACCACTTTGATAAGCCAAATCCAATGTTCTGCGAAACGCTCAGGTGGGGAAATAATGCCGCATCCTGCGGCACTATTCCAATGTTTCTCTTATCCGGAGCTAAGACTTTATTTGAATTGGAAATCTCAGCACCGTTTAGCGTCATCGAACCAGAAGTGGGTCTTTCAAAGCCTGCGATAAGCCTCAAGAGGGTCGACTTGCCTGCACCGGAAGCGCCCAGAACCGCTAAAAGCTCTTGGCTTTTTAGCTCTAAATCAATACTTTTCAGAACCTGGTTGTCACCAAATGATTTGCTTAGGCCGCTTAGCTTCAACAGCGTCATTTTTCTCGAACCTCCGAAATTGCCCTTCGCGCCTGGGCATTCAGCGCCAGCGCGGGCAACCCAGCAAGCATAATCAACAGCATCGCATATGGGGCGGCTTGGCTATAAGACAGTGTCTCAGTCGCAGTCCATAACCTTGTGGCCAAGGTGTCAACCTCGGTTGGGCGAAGCAAAAGAGTTGCTGGTAGTTCTTTTAGCACTGTGAGGCTAACCAGGGCCATGCCCGCAATAATTCCAGGCATTGCAATCGGCAGCACTATCTTGAAAAGTGTTCTGTTCGCTGGGGTGCCTAGCGACTGGGATAGATCCTCGAGACTCCTTGGAACTCTTGCGACTGGGGAGGAGATTGCCGCTAGAGCGTTAGGTAAAAATAGAATCAAATACCCGATCAGCAGTAACCAGGTCGTTTGATAAATCCAAGGTGTGATATTCGCTCCAAAAAATACCAGAGCTAGCCCGACGACGATCGCCGGCAGCGCATGAGTTGCCCAAGACAGCGTTTCGATAAAGGCGCCGAGCTTGGTGCGATACCTAAACGCCCAGAACGCAATCGCGGTGGCAAATATGCCGATGATCACACCCGCTAAACCGGCGAGGCTAAAGGAGCCCCAGAGAGCTTCCAGCAATTGATCCCAGTTGATGCTTGATCCTCCTAGGATGCTCCATATTATTAGGCTCACAATTGGCAAGCCAACCCCTAGGGCTGCCACTAAAGCAAGAATCGGCAGGGCCAGCCAAGACCAATTGCCTAGATCAATTCGTACTCTTTTTCCAAGAGCGCGCGAGCTTGAAATGTTCGCCCCGCGGTAGCGCCGCTCTAGCCAAATCACCAGGAGCGTAATCAACAGCAGAACTATTGCTAAGGCTGCCGCGGCTGTTCTATCAAAAGATCCGCGGTAAGCGTTGAAGATGGCCCTTGTGAAGGTGTCGTACCTAAGAATTGCGATGGCGCCGAATTCGCTCAGGGTATAAAGGGCAACTAATAACACCGAGGCTGTGGCCGCTGGAGCAACTTGCGGCCAAGTAATTTTTCTAAGCACAGAGAGTCGGCCAAAGCCGAGGCTTCGAGCCACCTCTTCGCCGGCGGTATCCACCCTCACTAGGGATGCTGTAACGGCTAGAAAAACATAGGGGCTGGTGGCTAAGGTCAAAACCAACCAAGATGCGAAGAACCCCGAGAAGGTTGGAAACACCGAAATGTATCCCAGCGCCATGACGTAGGAGGGAATTGCTAGAGGAAGCGCAGCCAAGACTGCAAACACCGAGGCGAATCTAATATTTGACCTAGTTGTCAACCAGGCCTGGGAAAAGCCAATCACAAATGCCGAGATTGAGACGCTCAGAACTAGAAGCCCAGTGTTACCCAATAGCTCTAATGTTCGAAGGCGGAAGACTTCATCGAGGGCCTTATCCAGGCCCTCGATGAAGCGGATTGCAAGATAGCCAATTGGCAAGCTCGCGAATAAGGTTGCGCCAAGGCTAAGTGCTACTACTAGAAATGGCGGCCTTCGCATTCATAGAACTCTAGATGAGTCCGGCCTCGCGAATTAGATCAAGAGTCTCGGAGAGGCTATCCAGATCGCTAAGGTCGATTTTTGGAGCAGGTACTTCCTCCAGTGCTGGAAGGCTGATGACCTGCGGAACACCCGCGATCAGCGGGTATTCACTTGTTTGGCTTGCGAAGTACTCCTGAGCGCTTTGGCTCAGAAGGTACTCAACAAAACGCTTGGCCGATGCTGAGTCGTTCACCATTCCCACGCCGGCGACATTGATCAAGTTACCGACATCCTGGTCTTTAAACTGAGTGATTCTAGATTTCATGTTTTCCATGCCAACCTCTTTACCCTTGGCATACCAGTAGTAGTGGTTGATTAGGCCAGCATCGACAACTCCTGTTTCAACAGCTTCAAGAATTGCGCCGTTTTTCTCGAATAACACCGCGTTGGTCTTCATAGCCTTGAGCCAATCGAGAGTCTTTTCTTCGCCCTCGATTACTCGCATGGCGGTCACAAAAGACTGGAACGAGGCGTTGGTTGGAGCGATCCCGATTCGTCCCTGCCACTGAGGTCCCGCGAGATCGAACACTGAGTTCGGCAGCTCAGTCACTTTCTCAGGGTTATAGTTCAAAACCCTGATTCGGCCTGAGATGCCAACCCAGTTGCCATCTTGGGCAGAGTAAGTGCTCGGAACAAGGTCTAGGAGCTCTTGCGGAATAGCCTTTAGAAGTCCCGCTTTGGATAGCGAGCCTAGGGCTCCGGCATCTTGCGAGAAGAAGATATCTGCTGGCGAGTTTTGGCCTTCTTCTAGAATTTGCGCCGCAAGTTCTGCTCCACCTGCGTAGCGAACCTCAACTGCGATTCCGGTTTCTGCGGTGAAGTCATCAATTACTTGTTGAACCAAATTTTCGTTTCTACCCGAGTAAATGGTGAGTGTCGAATCTTGTAGGTCTTGATCCGCTGGAGAGCAACCGGATAGCGAGACGCCGACAAGGGCGATAACGGAAATGGCTAGGGTCTTTTTTAGGCTGAGTTTTTTAAACAATTGGGTCATCTACTTTCTGTATTCCCCAATAGGTTAGGGTCACCTAACCTGCTTGTCAATTCAAAGGTAGATTTGTCTTTGTTTTTGGTGCTCGCTGGTAACTATCGGTTACTTTTTTCGCGATGAAGCAATCAGAGTGATGGCCCCCACCAGCAAGACCGCCGTGGGTGCCACATAATCGAGCCCCGAATACCAGTCGGTCCAGCTATTGGCTATTACAAATACGAGTCCCAGACCACCCATCACAATCAAAGCCCAGGAGATTGCCTTGGTGGATCTTGGGTCGGTCTTTTGCAAATCTTCTCTGGTGGTAGCCGTCAGTGCGCCACAGCTTTGGCAATTGGTATCAAACTCGGAAATATTCGCCGAACATTTTTTGCATTCCATGGCATAAGCCTAGGGCTGGATTTGGCTAACGGAAGGATTCGGCGGCGAATCGCTAGCTAGATTTTGCACTCCGGAGTGCCGCCCGGGAGCTTGTCGCGGTTTGCGGCAATCTGGACGTAAATGAGATTGGCTAGGCCAGAAATCAGCGGAAGATTGAGAATTCTTCCGGCAACCAGCCAGGGGGTTTTTGACTCAATCAAAACCTGTGCCACGGCCTTGCTACCGGCAAAGTTGCCATTTTTGCTGATAAAGCGCAAAGCCTCTGAGCATTCTTTTTCAGTGAGCCCGTAATCGGCCGGGTTGAGCCGCTGATAGGGCTGAGTTCGGATTATTTTGGAGCCAATCATTCGCCTAAGCACTCTGACGCTGGAGCTGCAAAAAGCGCAGTCACCATCAAAGATCAAAATTGGCTTATCCATAATTAATCAAAGCTTTTTTCTGGCGCGCGAATTCCTTATTTATGAGTCGGAACTTTAATCGCCTACTTTGCGAATAAGAGGCAAGAATAAAGCTCCAACAAGCAATAAAAATTTCCAAGCGGCAGGGTCGCTTAAGCCAGCAACTCGGAGTATCTTTGTGGAGTCTGATTTAGAGGAAAAGGGCAAGGCTTTGTTTTGAGTTCAACACTGCAAAAAAAGCCCATGCATCCGTCAAGGCTGATCGCTATCGCCTTCGGGGCTGTGGTTGCAATCGGCACCATCTTGTTGGTGACACCGATCGCTACCAAATCCGGAGAGGCCACCTCAATACCTGATGCCTTGTTTACGGCAGTTTCGGCCGTAACGGTGACTGGGCTCACGGTGGTAGACACTCAACTGCACTGGAACATGTTCGGTCACGTGGTTATCGCGCTCTTGATTCAAATCGGTGGTTTTGGAATTGTGGGGTTTGCCACTCTGATTGGCTATCTACTGGACGGTCGAATCTCTTTGCAGAACAGACTTAGTAGCTCCTCTGAATCTGCCACGGCAATTGCACCCAACGTAAAGACTCTCTTGCTCAACATTTTGAAAATGATGTTGTTCTTTCAAACCCTTGGATTTATCTTTTTGTTTTTTCGATTCCTAACTAAATATGGCTACAGCGTTTCGGAGGCATTTGGTCATGGCTTATTTCACGGAATCTCTGCCTTTAATAACGCAGGTTTCTCGCTCTACACCGACAGCTTGATTGGATTCGCTAGCGACGGTTGGATTCTGGTACCGATTTTCGCAGCAGCCCTTTTGGGGTCTTTGGGGTTCCCTGTCCTAGCCGAAATTCGAGATCGTTTGCGGCTTATTCGCTATCGATTGCGAAAAAAGGTGGCTCCGTACACCATGCCGCCACAGTGGTCGCTTAATTCTCGCATCATTCTCTGGTCCACCCTGGTGCTAGTGGTGCTTGGCACTTTATACGTGGCGGTTTTGGAATGGAACAGCTCTGCGACCCTTGGGCAAATGGACCCGCTGAGTAAATTCATGAACTCGGTCTTTGCCGCGGTGATGCCAAGAACAGCCGGGTTTAACGCAATAGACATTGCAGCCTTGAATCCCGCCACCTGGCTGGGAATGGACATGCTGATGTTCATCGGTGGAGGTTCGGCGTCTACCGCTGGAGGCATCAAGATCGGAACCGCAGTCGTCCTGGTCTTTATCATCTACACCGAGATTCGTGGTGAGACTGCCGTGAATGTTGGTAACAGGAGACTGCCTCGCTCGATTCAGCGCCAGGCTCTAGCAATCATTAGCTTGACATCGCTAGCGGTTTTGGTTGCGACCGTTGTTTTGCGACTGACAACCGATTTCACGCTCGATAAGATTTTATTCGAGGTCATTTCGGCGGTTGGCACCGTGGGGCTTTCGACCGGTATTACCGCCGAATTGCCGGAAGCGGGCAAGGTAATGCTCTCGGTTTTGATGTTTATTGGAAGACTGGGACCGATATCGGTCGCGACCGCTTTGGCGCTTAGAAAAACCAGGCGTCATTTTGAGTATCCAAGGGAAAGACCACTAATTGGTTAGTCATAACCAAGTTTAGGAATAGGAAATCATGGCTAAGAAAGAAGCACCAGGGCGCAAGCGGGCATTTCACGCATCAAACGTGGTGGTGATTGGGCTGGGTAGATTCGGTACCTCGCTAGCTCTAGAGCTGGTGAAAAACGGGCATCAAGTGTTCGGTATCGACACCGATGATCGAATTGTGCAATCAATGGCATCGAGCCTCACCCATGTGGTGACAGCAGACACCACTGACGAAGACGCAGTTCGCGAGCTGGGGTTGGGGGACATGGACAGCGCGGTGGTAGCCATTGGGGCTGACATCGAAGCGTCAATTCTTACTACCTCACTGCTTTTGCAGCTAGGTGTCAAGCAGGTTTGGGCGAAGGCTAACTCAAAATCTCACGGCAGAATTCTGGAACAAATCGGTGCTCACCACGTGGTGTTCCCGGAGTACGAAATGGGCCGAAGGGTTGCGCATCAGGTAACTGGAGAGTCGCTTGACTATGTTCCAATCGATGAGGATTTTGTGATGCTCAAGGGCAAGGTGCCGAACAGTTTTGATGGCAAGAATCTCGGTGAGCTAAAGATTCGTTCTAAGTACGGAGTCACAGTTGTTGCGGTAAACGCGGGAGACGGCAAATACACCCCGGCTTTTCCCGAGACTGTTTTATTAAAGGGCCAAACCTTTGTGGTTGCCGGTGAGGTAGACCCACTTTATAAGTTCTGCCAGCTGGATTAGGTTTTTTTCAATGACGGTAAAAACAATCCTCGGCATTTTCTTCGGCATCGCCATTATCATCCTGAGCCAATATTTTTATCACCCCGACCTGTCGCTGATGCTTATTAATTCAGCGATTCTTGTCGGGCTGTGGGGTCTGGTGTTATGGAGTGGCACCAGGGTCGGTAAAGGGGCTTCTGCGCTGTTCAAGCTGGCCTTAGTTGCATTGGTGGCTAGCTTTATGTTTAGCCAGGCGGTGGATGTCGTCTATTCGCTTAGTTCAGCGCCTGCAGGTGCGCGGCTAGAGATGGCTCCTGAGGTGATTATTTACGCCGCGGGGCTTTGGGGCCTTGCGATGCTGGTGAGGCTATTTGCGCTTGGGCCGCAAAAAGAGAAATAGTCCAATTGCCACTGCGCTAAGAGCTATCCCTAAGAGCCAATAATTAGCCGCCTCGGGGGTTTGTTCTTCTAGCTCGCTTTGGGTAATTGCATTGGTGCAATCCAAGAATTGGTAGCCGGCCTCCGCCACATAATCGCTTTGGTTCTCGATAATAAAGCCCTGGCTCCCAGAGACCGGGTGGCCATCTCCTGAAACAACTCGCCACGCAACGTTGTATTCACCCGGTTGATCAAGATCCAACCTAGTGCTCGCTTCTCTTCCATCAACCACTGCGCAGCCGTTGTTGACTAGTTTGCCGGTGTCCAGTTGGGTGATAATAATTTCATTACCGCCGCCAGAGCCCAGGCTAATTAGGTCATCGCTAAAAGTCAGAGAGATCTCAACTAGACCGGCTTGAACTATTTCGCCTTCAGCCGGGGAAAATTCAACCAGTTCCTCATGAGCGCTGGCGCTAGGTGCGATCATCAGTAAGGCTGTCGTGGTTATAAAAAGGCGCATAAACTTCATATCTAGAAGCTTAGGTAGGTATTGGTGAAGCAAGCACTTTATGGCATAGCGGGTGGCTTAGTAGCAGGCCTGCTGGCACTGACGGTGATTTTTTGGGGTCCGCTAACCTCGGGTGAAGACTCCAGTCCAGAAGACCTAGTCATCAGCGAGTCGGCCTCAAGTGCCCCAACCGCAGCAGCCTCTCCCACCGCTTCGGAAATAATCCCCGAGGTGGAAAAGTGTTCGGTGCAAGAAGCTG
>JBDNID010000273.1:0-2946 GCA_041688475.1 Aquiluna sp. | reverse complement strand
CGCCTCGTGAATCGCGACTTTATCGATTGCGGCCTCGGCTCCGGACACTGCCTCAACGGCTACCTGCTGAATTTTGATATCTGCCTCAAGGTATTCGCCCGGGGCTTGAACCACTCCCTCAAAATAGCGATTCACCATCGCAATGGTTCGAGAAGCTAAGTTTCCAAAACCGTTGGCGAGCTCAGAGTTATATCGTGCCGAGAGGTCTTCCCAGCTAAAGGAACCATCGGAGCCAAATCCGATTGCCTTCATGAAGTAATACCTGAATGCATCGGAGCCAAATATGTCAGTGATTTGAGTTGGGGCGATACCGGTGAGTTTTGACTTCGACATTTTTTCGCCACCAACCAAAAGCCAACCGTGGCCAAAAACTTGCTTTGGTGGCAATAGTTCGGCTGCCATGAGCATCGCGGGCCAAATCACCGCGTGAAAGCGCAGGATGTCTTTGCCAACCACCTGCACATCCGCTGGCCAAAGCGAGTTCAACTTTTCATCGTCCACTCCGTAACCGATAGCGGTGATGTAGTTCAAAAGCGCATCGAACCAAACATAGGTGATGTGGTCCTTATCCCAAGGAATATCAATCCCCCAGTCAAAGCGCTCCTTAGAGCGTGAAATCGACAAATCGCTCAGGCCTGAGCGCACAAAAGATATGACTTCGTTTCTGGCGGATTCGGGCTGAATAAAGTTCGGGTTTTGCTCGTAGTGATCCAGCAGTCTTTGCTGAAAATCGCTGAGTTTGAAAAAGTAATTAGTCTCATTGAGCTGCTCAACAGGCTTTGAGTGAATAGCGCAAACCTTGACTCCCGCAAACTCTCCAGTTCCCAAAACTAGATCGCCATCATTTTTATACTCCTCGCAACCCACACAGTAGTTACCTTCAAAAGAGCCCTGGTATATAAAGCCGCCATCGTGCAGCTGCCGCAAGAACTTTTGCACTGCCACTTTGTGGCGCGGCTCGGTGGTGCGGATGAAATCCTGATTGTCTATGTCAATGGTTTCTAAAAGCGGCAGCCAGGATTCGGTCACTAACTTATCGGTCCACTCTGTTGGGGTGACGTGGTTTCCCAAAGCACTTCTCAAGACCTTCTCGCCGTGCTCATCGGTGCCGGTGAGTAAGAAGGTGTCCTCTCCGCGCTGGCGGTGCCAGCGTGTCAAAACATCGCTCGCCACCTCGGTGTAGGCATGCCCGATGTGCGGAGCATCGTTCACGTAGAAGATGGGCGTTGTTACATAAAAAGACTTGGACACCTAGATATCTTAGGC
This sequence comes from Aquiluna sp., assembly GCA_041688475.1. Classification (GTDB taxonomy): domain Bacteria; phylum Actinomycetota; class Actinomycetes; order Actinomycetales; family Microbacteriaceae; genus Aquiluna. The sequence continues at coordinate 1,680 of JBDNID010000273.1, read as the reverse complement.
TTTCAGCAAAAGCGCTTGTTCATAAATGACACTTCTTGAGGCACCGCTCTGCACTGCCACCTGAATACTCGCCTGTTTTAGACCCATTCCCTGAGCGACTAAATCCAGAGCCTGCTGACCGAGAAGCTTTGCGTCATAGACCATATCCGCTGCCCCTTCTAGGACCAAAACCATTTCTCCCTTGGGGATTGATCTAGCCCACTCAATCAGATCCGAAAGCGTGCCGCGTTCGGTGTGCTCGAACTTCTTGGTGAGCTCTCTAGAGACCGAAGCTCTTCGATCTCCCAGAACCTTATGAGCATCTTGCAGTGCATCAAGAATCCGGTGCGGAGCCTCAAAGAACACCATGGTGCGCTTTTCCTGAGCCAGAGCCTGGAACACCCTTTGGCGCTCCCCTGATTTTCGAGGTAAAAAACCTTCGAAGCAAAAACGGTCTGTGGGCAAGCCAGAGACTGCGAGCGCCGTCACTACCGCGGAGGGCCCAGGCAGCGAGATAACCACAACGCCCGCCTGGGTGCAAGCTCGAACGAGTAAAAACCCAGGGTCTGAGATTGTTGGCATGCCAGCGTCACTGACTAAGAGAAGATCATGCTCAGTTGCCAATTCCACGAGTTGAGCAATCCGCTCTGATTCATTGTGTTCATGAAGGCTAAATAGCTGGGCCTTGAGTTTGATTGAGAGGCCGTTGGCTAGCTTTTTCAGAGTCCTTGTGTCCTCAGCGGCAATGAACTTGAAACTCTCAAGCGCTAAGCGCAGTCGCGTCGAGGCATCCTGCAAATTGCCGATGGGAGTTGCTGCAAGTACTAACACGTTATGAAAGCTAGCATCTAAGAGTGCTGGAGCGAATTCGACTGAGGGTTAGATCAGTTGCGCTATCAAAAAACTTCGGCTGGCTATCTACCCTTTTCCTAACCACACTGGGAGCAATTCTTCGACTTGGCAATCTAGCGAATCCCAAACAGCTCGTATTCGACGAAACTTATTATGTAAAAGACGCTTACACGCTCAACCTATTTGGTAGCGAGCGAAATTGGGAGGCCGATCCAAACCCAGCTTTTGAGTCAGGAACCCTGACCGGGTATCTGGATACTGCTGCCTATGTGGTTCACCCACCGATTGGCAAGTGGCTAATTTCGCTGGGGATGCAATTTTTCGGGGCCGATTCGAGTTTTGGCTGGAGATTCGCCACAGCACTTCTTGGCACCTTGGCTATCCCACTGATCATCTTGATTGCTTACAAGCTAGTTGGCTCAAAGGTCTTTGCTGCTCTGGCCGGCCTATTTCTAGCGATTGATGGCCAAGCAATTGTTATGTCTCGCACTGCGATTTTAGATGGCATGCTGGCTTTTTTTGTGCTGCTCGCTTTTTACCTGCTGGTCGAGGATGACAATCGCTTTAGAAAGCGGCTCAGCCACAAAGCCACTCGGCTGAGTTTTAGGCCGCTGATGTTTCTGATGGGCGTAGCTCTCGGGCTGGCGGCCGGAACTAAGTGGTCAGGGCTTTATTTTGTGGCCGCTTTCGGTCTTTACACCTTTTTGGTTGATCTTTACCAAAGACAAAAGCTTGGGCGGCAGCCGGCTTGGGCCTTTGCACAGGGTTTTATAAATGCGCTGACCCTTTTTGTTGGGACAGTCGGAACTTATGTTTTGGGCTGGCTGGGCTGGATATTGGGTTCTGATG
>JBDNID010000272.1:0-2417 GCA_041688475.1 Aquiluna sp. | reverse complement strand
AGGCTGTGGAGACGCTTTTTCCGCTGGATTCATAGCTGGGGTAGTGTCTGGGAAGGCCCTCGAAGTTTGCGTAGAAATGGGAATTGCCGCCGGCTCCGCCGTGGCAAGGGGCCTGGGTTCGGATGCGGGCGTGAAAAGCCTGAAAGAGCTGATGGTGTTTATGGCAAACACCCAAGTTCTTTCCGGAGACTTTTCCTAAGGCCAAATCCCGCGAGGGGGTGTCCTAAGTTGGCAGTCTTTGAGGCTAACAACCCAAAGAAATGCCGGAACAAACCTTTTATTTCGGAGGCTTGCCTCAAGGCTGCAGGCGTTCGATCTTCCAGGTGCCTAATAAGCCAGCTTCATCTATTGCGCGGGTAAAGGCGATGCGATCGTGCATGCGGTTGGAGCGGCCTTTCCAGAACTCGATTCTGGTTGGCACAATTCGGTAGCCACCCCAGTAATCGGGTCTTGGCACCTCAGCGTCTTTGAATCTCTCGAGCGCAGTTTCGAACTGAGCATCCAAAGCGTCACGGTTTGCAATGGGTTGAGACTGCTGGCTTGACCAAGCGGCAACTTGAGACTCTTGAGGCCGAGAATGAAAATACTCATCGGAATCAATGCCTGGCACAGTTTTAGCAACGCCCTCGATTAGAACCTGTCGATACATCGAGTACCAGCCAAACACCGCGCTCACCGCGGGGTTAGTGGCGATTGCCGTGCCTTTACGTGAATCAAAGTTTGTGAAAAAGAAAAAACCGTGCTCATCAACACCCTTGAGTAAAACGGTTCTCGAGCTCGGGGCGTTTTCCTTAGTCACTGTGCCCAGCACAAAGGCGTTTGGTTCATAAATCTCTTCGGCTTCAGCGTCATTTAGCCAAATCTTGAACTGCTCAATTGGGTCGGCTAACAAATCCGTTTCATCGAGTGCTTTACTGCCGTAATCCTCGTGCCGATCTAGTGAGTCCATGGGTCAAGAATAAGCGTTTGAACTCGGCATTTTTGCCTCTGCTGACTCTTGGCCGCGCTTAGAGTTGTCACACGCCAGCTAGAAGGATTTTTGTCATTGAAGCAATTTGATATTCATACCGATGCCGAAGAGCTATTGGCTGAGGTTTTTGAGGGTCTGCATTCTGGTGGTGGCAGAAGCTCAATTGAAGGCGGCCAGACGGCAGCTAATTTGGCCTTAGCCGAACTTCAATTGCGTGGCTATGCCAAAAATCGCTCGGAGGTATTGCCGCTTCAAAATCGTGGAGCTACAGTTATGTCGCCCTACGTGCGGCACAACATCATTCCGCTTGCGACCCTTTGGGAGCTGGCTGGTAAAGCCCCTCAATACGACAAAGAAAAGTATCGAGACGAGCTTCTGTGGCAGGAGTACGCCAGACATTTATATGCACGCATCGGCACGAGGCTATTTGAGAACCTAAGGTTTGAACAGAATTGGGATACTCCTGGTGATGGTTGGCCAAAGGGCATGGCCTGCGTTGATTTTGCGGTTGATGAACTAAACCAAGATGGTTGGCTAGTGAACCAAACCAGAATGTGGCTGGCTTCGCACTGGAGTGTGCGCAATAACAAGGGCTGGCTCCACGGCCAAGAGCGGATGCACAAAGAACTGATTGACGGCTCGCGAGCCGCCAACCTTTTGGGTTGGCAATGGACTGTGGGAACTGGTACCGGCAAGCCCTATGGGTTTGCCCGCTGGCAGGTTCAAAAGCGTGCACCGGGGTTATGCGGTTCTTGCGCTCTAAAATCGGCTTGCCCGATAGAGAATTTTCCAGCTGATAGGCAGCTCGAATCTCTTCCGGTAGATCCGCTACTGACTTTTGACCCAACACCCGAGGTGACAACTGGGCCACTTAGCCCAATTCGAAACCAAAAGCCCGATGTGGTGCTACTCACCATTGAATCTTTAGGGGATACGGATCCTGCGATGGCGGCAAACCCGGAGCTGCCGGTGGCATTTGTTTTCAACCAGCCAGCACTTGAAAAATTACAGCTTTCTTCTAAGCGCATTTATTTTTACCTTGAGACCCTCAAGGATTTAGCAAGTAGGCGTGAGCTCTCGGTTTATCTTGGCGACCCGGTTGAATTCGCCAAGGCAAATAAGGTTGCGATTACCCATGCACCGGTACCGAGCTTTGCTAAATTTCAAGATCTTGCAGAAGTGCACCCTTACCCCTGGCTAAGACTGCCGCACTCTGGTTCGGTGAGGTCATTCAGCGCTTGGCGGGGGAAGTTAAGCTCCAATTTGATGAGCTATTGAGCGATGCCATGCGTCTCAGATTGCAAAAACTCGAGGCTAATTAATTCCATACCGACCAGTTGTTGGGTCGATAAAGATGTCGGGTTCGGCCGGTGGAAAGTGTGAGAAAAGTGCGAACGCGGTGATAATCAGCACCACAAAAATCAAGGATAAAACTATCCCAAGAGTT
>JBDNID010000271.1:0-4865 GCA_041688475.1 Aquiluna sp. | reverse complement strand
GAGTGCCTGAATCTGCGCTAAGGACGGCTCGATTACATCCTCGCGGAATACATTCACCATCGGAATTGGGTGGCTAGTTGCTGGAACATCGCCCGATACCGCCCTGGTGACGATGGCGACCGAATCAACAATCACATTCAGCTCGATGGCGAGCTGCTCAATTTCTTCGTCGGTCACCAGGATGCGGGAGAGCTCGGCTAGGTGCCGGACTAAATCCGGAGTAATTTCAGACATGCATTAGCTCAATTCAAGAAGATCGTGTTTGCTCAAGTTTAGTTTGAATTGCCTTCGGCGCGCTGGAGGAAATCTTGTTCGGAAAGAACCTCTACACCTAGCTCCTGAGCCTTTAAGAGCTTTGAGCCGGCCCCCGGTCCCGCAACCAAAAACGCGGTCTTTTTAGAGACCGAAGAGCCGGCTTTGCCGCCAAGCTCGATGATCACCGACTCCGCTTCCTCGCGGGTCATGGTTTCAAGACTCCCGGTAACCACTATCGAAAGACCAGAAAATAAGCCATTCTTCGCAGTGGAACCCGGACCAAGATGCCCCGGAGTAGCCATCTGCACTCCGGCCTTTTCCCAGCGATCCAAAATTTCTTTATGCCAATCAACTAAGAACCATTCGATGATTGACTTGGCGAGAGTAGGGCCAACGCCTGCAACTTCGGAAAGCTCCGGCTCGCTGGCTTCAAAGATTGAGCTCAAGGATCCGAAGTGATCCGTTAGAGCCCTTGCGGCCACAGGGCCGACATGGCGAATCGAAAGCGAAACTAGTATGCGCCAAAGCGCCCTGGTCTTCGCCTCCTCGAGATTTGCCAAAAGCTTGATTGCCACCTCGCCCGCAGAGCCATCTTTGCGGGCAAAAAAATCAACAATCTTTGGATTTCCAAGTGCATCATGTTTGGCAAGTCCGGTATCGGCATCCAGCACCATCGATCTAATTGGCAGAAGATCTTCTAGCTTTAGATCAAAAAGGTCCGCCTCGGAGACAACCGGAGGAATCTTTGGTTCTAGTGGCTGGGTTAGGGCTGCCGCTGACACGTAACCTAGGGCCTCTATGTCTAGAGCCGCGCGAGACCCGATATAAGCGATTCGCTCCCGCAGCTGTGCGGGGCAACTTTTGGAATTTGGGCAGCGCAGATCAACATCACCCTCGCTAGCGTGAGCAAGCTTTACGCCGCACTCTGGGCAATTCAGTGGCATCCTGAACGACGTTTCATTTCCGTCGCGAAGCGCCAAGACCGGACCCAATATCTCCGGGATAACATCCCCCGCCTTGCGAATCACAACGGTGTCCCCAATCAAAATGCCCTTGGCCTCCACCTGGTCTTGATTGTGCAAAGTTGCGAACTCCACTTCACTGCCGGCAACAACAACCGGAGCTAAAACGGCAAAGGGTGTGGCCCTGCCGGTGCGGCCAATCGAAACTTTGATGTCGAGCAATTTGGTGTTCACTTGCTCGGGGGGATATTTAAAGGCAATCGCCCACCTGGGGGCTCTCGAAGTCTTACCGAGCTCCGACTGATTGCTCAAAGAGTCAATCTTGATTACGGCACCATCTATCTCATGCTCTATTTCATGCCGAGTAGATTCCAAATTCGTTATGAACTCAAAAGCGGCTTCGGCGTCATTTACGACTTCAAAGCGCTTTGTAGTAGGAAGGCCCCAGCTAGCTAAAAGTTCATAAACTTTGGATTGGCTTTCGATATTGCCTTGCCAAGCACCAAAACCGTGCACCAGCATTCTCAAGGGCCTAGCTGCCGAGACGCTCGGGTCTTTTTGTCTGAGTGAGCCTGAGGCGCTATTTCTCGGGTTCGCAAATACCGGCTTGCCAGCCTCCACTAGCGAAGCGTTCAGCTGAGCAAAATCTTTCAAACCGAAAAAGACCTCCCCGCGGATCTCAATAACTTCTGGGTGGTTAGTGCCAGTGAGTCGATGAGGAACTCCTTTGATTGTTAGGGCATTCTGCGTGACGTCCTCTCCCACAGCCCCGTCTCCCCTGGTGGCCGCTTTGGTTAGAACTCCGTATTCGTAAGTTAGACAAAGGGCCAAACCGTCAATCTTGGGTTCACAAAGAAATGGGCCCTCGCCAACTCTTTTGGCCCATGCCAAAAAATCCTCTTTGGAAAAAGCATTATCAAGGCTCAGCATCGGTTCTAGGTGCTCCACGGGGGAAAATACATCGGCCGCTTTGCCTCCGATTATGCGGCTTGGGCTTTGAGTATCGACGAGTTCTGGGTGGTCCTGCTCGAGCGCTTCAAGCTCCTTTTCCAGGGCATCGTATTCATGATCTGGAATCAGTGATTCATTATTTTGGTAATAGGCGAGCCGATACCGCTGAATTTGACTGCGAAGTTCTTCAACGCGCTCTAAAGCGTTAGGCACTTACCGAGGCTTTGCTCTTGGTCCTATCAATAGTTACCTGGCCTAAAACCCTGGTGCCCACATAAAGCACTGCGGTTTGACCCGGTGCTACTCCATAGAAGGGTTCTAATAAATGAATAATCATTTCGCCGTCAATAACGGCGGCCTGAGCCGGAACCGTATCGCCGTGGGCTCGCACCTGAACCTCGCAGTCAAAGAAAACACTCGGGTCCAATTGCGGCTTACCGCACCAGGAGAGCCTCGTGCCATAAAGCTCCGAGATCTGCAACGCCTCCTCCGGGCCGACAATGATTTCCTTGGTAACTGGCCTAATCTCCAATACGTAGCGCGGTTTACCGTCTTTGGCTGGGCGCCCAAGGTTCAGGCCCTTTCTCTGGCCGATGGTAAAGCCAACGTGAGAATCATGCTCACCGATTTGATTACCGTCTTGATCCAAAATGGTGCCGGGCTCGGATGGCACAAACTCTTTGAGCCAATCCCTAGTGTCGCCTTCGGGGATGAAACAGATGTCATAGCTATCCGGTTTTTGAGCAACCGAAAGCCCTCTATCGGCGGCCTCTTTGCGAATCAGATCTTTAGAAGCAGTCGCTCCAAGCGGGAAGTAGGAGTGCTTGAGTTGATCTTTATTCAAAACACCTAGAACATAGCTTTGGTCTTTGGCCATGGCTAGTGAGCGGTGAAGCTCTAGGTTTCCATCTGAATCCTCTTTGATGCTGGCGTAATGTCCGGTGGCAACCGCATCAAAGCCCAAGGCCAAACCTTTTTCCAAAAGGGCGGCAAATTTAATTCGCTCATTGCAGCGCATGCAGGGGTTAGGGGTTCTGCCCGCTTTATATTCGGCCACAAAATCATCCACCACATCGATTTTGAATCTTTCCGAAAAATCCCAAACGTAATAGGGAATGCCAAGGGTGTTGGCCGCTCTTTGAGCATCCATCGAATCTTCAATGGTGCAGCAGCCGCGGGAGCCAGTTCTCAGGGTTCCCGGCATGCGTGAAAGCGCTAGGTGAACCCCCACCACTTCGTGACCAGCTTCAACCGCACGTGCTGCAGCTACCGCCGAATCCACTCCACCACTCATTGCCGCCAAGATACGCATCTCTGAAGTCTAATTTCTAAATAGCCCTGGAGGAAAGCCCGGCAAGAAGTGATTGCTCAAAACTAGGAACAATCGCATCAATAAAAACATCCACGTCACTCTGAGTAGTGGTTCGACCAAGAGTGATGCGCAGGCAAGCCCCGGCCTGAGTCTCTGAATAACCCATGGCTAATAACACGTGCGAAGGCGCTAGAACCCCGGCCTGACAGGCGCTTCCTGCGGAAACGCTTATCCCACGCTGATCAAGCAAAAACAAAAGCGAATCGCTCTGCACGCCATCAAAAATAAGGTGGGCATTGTGAGGCACTCGCTCGGCGCCAAAAGCAGTTCTAAGGGCATTTGGAATCGCCTTGAGGATCTCGCGCTCCAAGTGATCCCTGAGCCCTACAAGCCTCTGTGCTCTGAGCGCCATATCCAGTTGGGCTGCAGCGGCAGCGGCAGCAAAAGCGGCCGCTAGCGGGTAGTTCATGGTTCCCGAGCGCAGTCCACGCTCCTGGCCACCACCATGCAATAAAGATGCTGGCTTGGCACCTCTAGAAACTATTAGAGCTCCAACCCCAATCGGGGAGCCAACCTTGTGTCCGGAAATTGCCATAGAAGTCAGATTTGAATCTTTAAAAGACAACGGGATGTTGCCAAAAGCGGCCACCGCGTCGCTATGAATTGCGATTCCGAGTTCTTTTGCTAATTTGGCGATCCTTGGCACATCCGTGATCACACCGGTTTCGTTGTTAACCCAAATCAAGCTGATCAGCGCGATTCTTGAGCTGTTCAACATAATAAATTCTTCAAGCTCGCCGAGCTTGACCATGCCGTTGGCCTCTAAATCAACATAGTGAATCTCAGCTCCCTGCTCTGCTGCCAACCAGAGTGCTGGGTCAAGCGCTGCGTGGTGCTCTGCCGCCGAAGTAATAATTAGATTTCTTTGAGGGTCCTTGTTGTTAGCTTCCCAGTAAAGACCCTTGATTGCCTCGTTGTTGCTTTCGGTGCCTCCGGAGGTGAAAATGACTTCGCTTCGATTGCAATCGGCGGCCTTTGAAATTTGATCTCTGGCGTCTTCTAAAATGGCCCGGGTGCGCTGACCGTCTGAGTGCACGCTGGAGGGGTTTCCCAAAACTCCAAGTGCTTTTTCGAGGGCAACCATGGCCTCTGGCCGAAGCGGCGTAGTGGCGGCATGGTCCAAAAATACGGACATAAATTAGAGCCTAATTGCAGGAGGCGCTAAAGATCCCCAAGTATTGTTATCTCGGCTATGGAAATGTTGAACCCCGAACTCAAAAGCGACACTGCCCAATTGGGTATGACTCTTCTGGAGGGCGGCGGAGTGTTCGGTGTCTGGTCGGATTCGGCCACCGAAATCTCTGTAAACATCTTGGATCCCGAGG
>JBDNID010000270.1:0-2204 GCA_041688475.1 Aquiluna sp. | reverse complement strand
TACCTGCGTTATGGCTGGTGGTCGATTGTGGTGGCTCGCTTCATTCCCTGGGGCCGGGTAATCATGCCGGCTCTGGCCGGCATTGGAAAGATGAACTACTACAAGTTCTTTAGCGCAAACCTGACCGGGGCAATGCTCTGGGGTTGCGGATTGACCCTTGCTGGTTACTTCACCTACTCAATCCCCTGGGTGCGCTCGATGGTCTATGTCATTGCAATAGTTGTGATTACGCTCAGCCTTATCGCAGGAGTCAGAACCTGGAGAGCGAATCGCGTTAGCTAGTTTCCAATTAGGTAGTCGGCAAGCTTGGGGCTCGATTCGGTTTGATAAAACTCATCCTCTTGAGCGGCCCAGATACCCCAGAAACCATCAAAAGCTTTGCCGTCTCGATTTGAGAAGCGCTCTTTTCTTATGGCCGCATCCGATTCGACCCAAACACTCAGCTGGGTAAGCTCAGCCGCCTGTCTGCTCAGCGCCCCGCAGCCTTCGATAATTAAAAGATTCCCTCCATCGAACTCTCGCCAGCCATTGCCGGGTTCCGAACCTCTTCCTCTTTCACCCAACCGCCAATCCCAAATCTGCCAACTCGCAGCTTTGCCAAGCGATAGCGGGGTAAGTATGTATTGGCTCAGGTAATTGGCGCCCTCTCTCAGACCCTCCCAGCCCGGGTAAAGATCATCCATGTGAACGATTTTGGGAAGCTGCTTATCAGCCTGGAAGACGGCTTCGGCAAGTTGGTTGGCAAGCCTGGTCTTGCCGGCCGCAGCCCTTCCGTCAATCAGGATAATTGGGGTCGGAATTCTGTCCTTGAGATCCAGCGCACGGTCTGTCAGCTTATGAAGTGCGCTGAATTCAGAAAGTGCTACCTGGGCCATTTTGTCCTATAGCTCTTCAATCAAAACATCTGGGTGCTTATCAAAACGATAGCCGCTTCCCCGAGCGGTGCGCACGATATCCTCGTAGCCGGCAATCTTGGAGCGCAGCCTGCGAACGTGAACATCGATGGTTCTGGAATTCGGTGTAGCTTCACCGCAGCGATCTGAGATCCCAGCGATTTGCGAGCGAGTGACCGTGCGGCCTTCGTTCTCGATCAGAAAAGCCAAGAGCTCGAATTCTTTGCAGGTCAAATTGGCGCTTCTACCATCGACGAAGAGCCTTCTTCTATTGAGGTCAACCACAATCCCCTTAGCGGGTCTAGTTGCAGGCTTTGCTGGCGCAATTGCGCTGGCGGCCTTGGGTTCACGAAGGGCTAGGCGTGTGATGGCCAGGTTGCTGCCGGCAGTGCTCGCTGGAGCAAGTGCAATCGCCGCATAGGTTTCATTGGCCCTTAAGGGCACAAGCTCGGCAATTCTTTGGCGAAGCTCCTGGGCAAGTTGGGCTAGGGACGTGCCGGCAGCTTGAGCCTCAAGCTCTGAGATGCCGACATAGAGTGCAAAGCCGCGGGCCTGAGTTTCGGGTTTAGTGATTAATGACATTTTTCTAATTCCTTTGAGATGTGCGAATGGGATAAATGCACGAATCACGTGCGTTTGTCGGGTTGCTGGTGTCTGGTGTTTACCGAAAACTAAGAGTTTTCGATTACAGACACGTGCTCATACACATACACATCGGGCAGGTAAGAGCCGCGAAGCTTTGCTTCGCAAAAAAATGGGCCCGATTAGTCATTGGAAAGATAATGCGCGATAAAACCGGAATTGTCAATTTATTACCAAAAATGACAACCGCTTTTATTAGTTCTAGGCTCTAAACCGTGAACAATCTCGAGCTAATGCGACTGGCGCTTATAGAAGCGGCAAAAGCCGGTGAGGATGTTCCGGTCGGGGCAATTCTGATTGATTCCGAGGGCGAGGTTATCGCAATCGGCCACAACCGCAAAGAGGCCCTAAAGGACCCCACCTCACACGCCGAGATAGAGGTTATTAGAGCCGCCACTCAAAAACTGCAGGATTACCGACTCACCGGTTGCACTCTAATTGTGACCCTGGAGCCTTGCGCCATGTGTGCCGGGGCAATCATTGCCGCAAGAATCCCCAGGGTTATCTTTGGAGCCTGGGATCAGAGGGTTGGGGCTGCAGGCTCAATCATGGACCTTCTAAGAGATCAAAGACTCGGTAAGCCAATTGAGGTCATTCCCGGAGTTCTGGAGCAAGAGTGCGCAGCGCTGCTGAAAGAGTTTTTTGACAAAAAACGCTAGCGCTCTTTTT
>JBDNID010000045.1:0-3168 GCA_041688475.1 Aquiluna sp. | reverse complement strand
TTCGTAGGTCGAAGAAAACACCCTTCTTGCCCTTCCAATCTACATGCGCCACGATCACCGCCGGCCCAACCTCACCGGGCTTAGGACCTCCAGTAAACCAACCCGCAACCGCCCCGGTCATTGGGACCTCCAGTAGACCCTCCTTATCAATTCCAAGCGGGATAAGGCTGGTCTTTATCCCTACCGAACTAATCGATAGAGATGTTGGATAAATAATTGGGGTGGCAACCGCCTGGTTGCCACCCAGAATAAACAGCAGGGTGAGCGCAGAAGTAGCTAGTTTTGTCCGCATCGCCTATCGCTGCCTTAAGCCTCGCCCCAGACTTCCGTCACCGGTGCGCACTGGTCCTCGTGGTTTAATCGTTACTTGAGGACGTGGGGTTGGTGTTGGTGTTGGGGTAGCTACCGGGGTAGGCGTAGGTTCTGGGGTCGGTGTTGCTTGCGCGACAACCGAATCCGTCGAACCCGTAATAGGCAGAGATATGCTGCAACCTGTTTGCTTAAGTCCAGACCACAATACAACGGTTCGTGTGTATGTAGTTGAGGGAGTTAAATTAGTTATTACTAAAGAGTTAGGATTTTCATTGCCGAAATAGCTAGTTTGCATTCCACGGGCGTCTAGCGACCAAGACTTTGCATTAGTACCGGACCAAGAAAGTGTCAGCGAGTTGGCGGTCGTGCTTTGAACCGATGGTTCGGAAACAAAAGTTGGACAAACCTCTGGCACCAGAACCGGCTTTGGGGTTGGAGTTGGCGTCGGTTCTTTCACCTGCGACGCGGTGGTGCCAGTGATTGGAAAAGCTACTCTGCAGCCAGTTTGATCCAAACCAGAAAACAAAGCGATTGCAATCGTGTACTTGGTACCGGGCGCTAGCCCAGTTCTCGTAACAGTGCCGAGATTGCCGTTACCTATGGCAATGTAATCACCGACACCTGTTCTAGAAGCCCAGGATTTTGCACCAACACCTGACCAAATGGCGGTGATCGAATTCGTTGTTACTTTGGAAATTGAAGGATTTGTTGTGAAGGTTGGGCATATTACTGGCGCAACAGTTGGGGTTGGGGTTGGAGTTGGAGTTGGGTATACCGGAGTGACGCCAGTGTTGGTTCCTCCGACTACTGCAGCCGGGCAAGTCGATTTTGTAATTGTGTTTCCCGACAGTTCAACTGCACCGGAGCGAGCAAAGAGCCGACCTTGGACCGTAGCTGATGTGCCGGCAGAGATGCGGGTGTCGGCGAGCACCGTTCCTAATAATGTTGAACTTGCACCGAGAGTGGCTGAGCTACCAATTTGCCAGAAGACGTTACAAGCCGAACCGCCATTGATTATGCGGACCTCACTGGCACCCGCAGTTACTAAAGTTGAAGCTGCCCTAAAAATAAACACAGCGTTAGCGTTTCCCTCAGCATTTAAAGTTAGGGTTCCAGTGAGACCGAAAGTTCCTGATGTGTAAACACCCGCAAGGCGAGTTGTACTACCGAGTTCAACACCAATGGCAGTTGCCGGACTTTGGCTGGCGGCGTTGTTGTAAGCGGTAAGCGCAGCGGCCTTTGCATCCGCAGCGGCCTGCGTCCCGAGTTGATAGGTTCCCCCACCCAATAGCGTAGTAGAACCTGCCCCGGTGTAGGCATTTCCGGTATGTACTCCAACGCTGCCGGTGATTGTGGTCGTGCCGGTATTTGTTATCGTGCTGCCGGCAAGGACTGCGAAAGTGTCGGCGGCACCGAGCGGCACCGATGTTGCCGCGTAAGTGCTGGGCGCAATTGCCAAAAATGATCCTGCGAGGGCGAGAACGATGGATGCAATGCTCAAACTTCTCTTTGAAAGTATTGAATTTTTAATCGAAATAGTATTTTTCATTTCATCGCCTCTGATGGAGTATCTTCAACTGCTGGCGCCTGCTGGCGGTTTCTTGAGTTGATGTTTGAACTGTATAGGTAATAATTTCGGAAAAATAGTGCAAAGTGGTCATTTTGAAATCACGTGAGGGGTACCCCCTATGTAACAAGGTGCGCATGTTCCAGTTCAGGTATACGGCCGTGGGATAAATCCCTATTTTGTGAAAGTTGTAAAGAAAGTCATGAACTGTTTTGGCTAGTAAGCAAAACCTCAGCGAAAGTTAAGCAACTGTGGAGTAAGAGATGCTTAGGCAATTTCTTTAATTTAGAGTTCTGCATGTAACTTTCGGTAAGGCTCTTCATATGATTCGCTATATGTTGGAAATGCGTGAACCAGATCCACCAAAGTTTCAAGCGGAATCTGGGCCCGAATTGCCAATACCGCTTCGGAGATCCACTCATCGCTATGAGGACCGATTGCGGCCGCACCGATTATCATTCTACTTTTTCGATCAGCGGTAAGGAGTAATAAGCCACCGGTACCACCGTCGACCGTATTTCGAGAAGTTTTTTCTATTTCGAATTTAGCGGTTATAGCATCAATGCCAGCAGCGATTGCATCGGCATAAGTTAAGCCGACACTTGCCACGGCGGGATAGGTATAAACACTTCGGGGAATTGCGTCGTAGTTCGCACTTCGGATTTCACCAAGTAGTCCGGCGGCGATAATTCGGGCCTGATAATTTGCAGTATGTACCAGTGGTGCGATCCCAGCAACATCGCCAGCGGCCCAAATATTATCTTGGCCCTTTACTCGGCAATGTTCATCCGTAACGATCGCGCCTTGTTCACTAATTCTGATACCGAGAATTTCCAATCCGATACCTTCAACCATGGGCTTGCGACCAGTTGCGACCAGCAATTGATTCGCTTTCAATTTTCGCCCATCAACTAGAACCACCGTTGCTTCGCCATTGCCCGAGCTCTCGACCGAGGCAATCGAGGTTCCACAAAGTAATTCAATCCCTTCCGCCTTAAACATTTCACCAAATGCTAATGAAATACCTTCTTCTTCTTTCAAGAGCAACCGTTGTTCAGGTTCAACGATCGTTACCTTTGTGCCAAACCTAGAATAAACTTGGGCAAGTTCACACCCAGCCGGTCCACCGCCAATAACGATGAGGGAATCTGGTAGTTCGGAACTTGTTAGCGCTTTGTCAGTAGTCCACGCATTTGCAGCTAGTAACCCGGGGATAGGTGGGATTACTGGTATCGATCCGGTAGAGATAACAAGTTGGTTGTACTCAATATCAATTTCACCTACGGTTA
>JBDNID010000269.1:0-2332 GCA_041688475.1 Aquiluna sp. | reverse complement strand
TTTTTAGTGAGCACAAGCTGGTTGGTAAGCGAACCGGTGTCACCCAGGCGAAGTATCTCTAATTGATAGCCGGTCTCCGATTCAAATTCGGCAATTAGCTCATCGCTGATTGCAAATGAATCATGAGTGGCGATTCTCACCAGTGTGTTTTCTGTCGCGGCGCAACCGGTTAGGGTCAGCGCGGCAAGCGCTGCCATTGCGATTAATTTTTTCATTTCGTGCCTTTCTAATTATTAGTTAGGCACGGGTTTTATTAAGAGTTGTCTCCTTGCGCTGGCATTATCCAGATCAAGTTTGACGGTCGAAGACAAATTAGTCTTCCTCTCAGTCTGGTTTACCCAAACTCCCGTGTTGATCATAATTATAGGTGCAAGGTTTAGATTTCTTGAGCGGCTGCTTCCGCGTTCTCCTGAGAGGCGCTCTTGGAGCGCAGCGGGACTTCTTTAATGAAGAACGTAATGACAAACGCGATTGCTGTTGCAATCGCAGCTCCCAAAAACACCCCGTAGGCCGATTCAACAAATCCGATCCTGAAAGGTAACGAGAGTCGCTCATCAACGCCAATCAGGAATGAGCTGTCCGAAGTGATGCCGGCTGCCGCAGCACCGGGATCCCCGGCTAGTAGCTCGATGATGGCGTCATTTGCAGGATTGGCCTGCACCGCGGGGTCTTGTAATGCGGCGTTAACCCCGGCTTGAACATCGGCGCGGCCAAGAGCTCCGGCAATTTTGCCGGTGACCTGACCAAACAGAATTGACATGAAGACTGCGACCCCAAGGGTGCCACCCATCTGGCGGAAGAAGGTAGCTGAGCTGGTTGCAACCCCAATGTCTTTGGATTCAACGGCGTTTTGGCTTGAGACCATGATGGTCTGCATCAGCTGACCAAGACCTAAACCGATCAGCACCATACCGATTGACATCACCCAGATTGGGCTATCGGCCGTGAGAAGTAAAAGCATGAAGAGATAGCCGGCGAACAGGGTCGCGGTTCCCACGTTCATAAAGATGCGGTACTTAACGGTTTTGGAGGTATAACGGCCGGAGAGAATCGTTGCGGCCATCATCCCGCCAACCATTGGCAACATCAAAAAGCCTGCCTGGGTTGGGTTGGCGCCATAGGCCACCTGAATAATTAATGGCAAGGTGATCATGCCGCCAAACATTCCAAGACCCACGATTACACCGAGCATCTGAGTTCTTGCGAACACCTTATTTTTGAATAATGAAAGTGGAATAAGCGCAGCGTCGCCCATTTTCTTTTCCACCAAAATAAACGAAATGATTCCCGAAATACCAAGCACATACATTCCAATTGCAAGCGGTGAGCCCCAGCCCCAGCTTCGGCCCTGCTCGGCAACCAACAAGATTGGAACCACACCCAAGATAATTGTGACCGCTCCCCACCAGTCGATCTTTTGAGGTCTAGGGGTGTGTGGCACATGCAAAAAAGTGAGCACCATGAACATCGAGACGATTCCAATTGGAAGGTTGATTAGAAACACCCAACGCCAGCCATCGATCCAGAGAATCTGATCAACTCCGGCAAATAGCCCACCAACAACCGGCCCAATAACCGAAGAAGCTCCAAATACCGCTAGGAACATGCCCTGGTACCGCGCTCTTTCGCGAGGGGGCACGATATCCGCCAAGATTGTTAATGCGAGCGAGAACAATCCGCCAGCCCCAAGACCCTGAAGAGCACGAAAACTTGCTAGCTCAATCATGCTGGTTGCGAATCCGGAGGTCAGCGAGCCAATTACAAAGATGATGATTGCGACCATAAATAACGGACGGCGCCCAAAGATGTCGCCAAGCTTGCCATAAATAGGAGTTGAGATGGTTGAGGTGATCAAATAGGCGGTTGTCGCCCAGGCTTGAAGTGCAAGACCATCCAAGTCGTCGGCGATGGTTCGCATCGCCGAGCCGACCACTGATTGATCCAGCGCGGCCAAGAACATGCCTGACATTAGTCCTGCAAGTACCAAAAGAATTTGCTTATGTGACATTTGGCCTGAACGTGCAGCCAATTTTGCGGCTTCCCGCCGAGTTTTCGCGGACAAATAAGCTCCAAGAATTAGGGTAGTCAGGTGGACAATCATACTCCTCTGAGACGCAGTCCCATATTTATATTTGCGCCGGCACTGGTGATGATTCTGGCTGGAATTTCTCTAATTTTCCAGCCAGAAGCCTTTGGAAAACAGCACGAAATAATGGCTCAAAGAATCAAACTGCAGAATTCTCAAACCAGCCCCAACCGGCTCCCAAGTTTTGACAGTTACCTGCACCAGAGACTCTTGACAAACTTCGCTGGCAATGAGCTAGTTGTGGTC
>JBDNID010000268.1:0-2255 GCA_041688475.1 Aquiluna sp. | reverse complement strand
TTGAAACCGAAGAAGTAGTCCTGCACACCAAGGGTGATTGAGGAGCCATCTGCGCGGTTGCTTGGGAAGGTTGTGAAGCCATAGTTAACCGGGCTCTCCTGCTCAGCCAAAACGTTTGGCAAGAACTGGGCGCCGTTCAACATTGCAGCCTTGCCCTCAGCGAACAGTGCGAATGCACAGTCGGTACGGTTGCAAGTTGCAGGTGTTGGGTTGGTTAGACCTTGCTCTACTAGCGAGCCTAGGTACTCCATGGTCTCAACGTTTTTGTCTGAGGTGATGGTCCACTCGCCGTCGGCGAATACGCCACCGTCGTTCGAGTTAGCCCAAATCATGAACTCGGCCTGGGCTTCCTCTGGCCCAAGTGGCAATGCCAATGGAACGATTGAAGAGTCATAAGCCTTGATCTTCTGCATCGCTAGCTCTAGGCCATCCCAGGTTTCTAGGTCTGCAACTGCAACACCGGCTGCAGCAAGAATGTCCTTGTTATAAAAGAACAAACGGGCCGAGGCTAGGTCGGGAACCGCGTAGGCGACTCCGTTGTACTTTGAGTTCTCGATAAAGGTTGGAACCATGTCTGCCAATACATCGGCTGGCACTAGCTCCTCAGCGGTGTAAAGCAAGTCATCGGCTGCAAAAGAAGAGAAGTAGTTCAAGTTACCAATGTCGGGAAGATCACCGGTTTGAACCATGGTCTTCAGCTTCTGGTCGATATCGTTCCAGCTAACTACCTCTACCTCTACTGTGATGTTCTGGTTCTCCGCCTCAAAGCGGGTAACTAGGTCATCGTAATAGGGCTGCATGGCATCGGTGTACTGGGCAGCAATCATGCGAATGGTTACTGGCTCAGATGATGCTGCACCATCGGTTGAAGTCTCTGTTGATGCAGCACAGCCGGCAAGTGTCAACGCTGCAACCAGACCGGACGCTGCAATTGCAGTGCCGCGCTTTAATCCCCTCTTAATCATGTATTTCCTTTCGATTTGTCGACCATCCAAGATCGACTGCTTGGGGAAACTGAGGCCAAATGGACCCAGAACCTGAGGCAATGCTAATAATTATTTTTTTATTATGCATAGTTTTGATTGTTACAGTCTGATTACAATCGAAAAGAATCAAAGTGTCTGATTCGTTATAAATGCGAGTAATAACTCTGATTTATTGCTCTTCTGGGAGTTGAGTGTTCTTCATCTGAGAGAATATTCACTCGGAGTCGTAAGTTTATTTGCACTATTTTGATGTTTTGCTCAATAATAAGGTCAAGATTCTATTTTTCTTCTTTTCGACATTAGGGGCATCCAGTGGCAACATTCGCCAGCGCAGAAGTACTCAGCCAGCCAGAGATCTGGGAGCAGGTAGTTGCTTTGCACTCATCGGTAGCTCATCAATTGCCGGCTAAGGGTGAAAGAGTCGCCTTTGTGGGTTGTGGCACCAGCTGGTTTATGTCGATGTCCGCGGCGGTCATGCGAGAGAGCGAGGGTCTAGGGGAATCGGATGCCTTCACCGCTAACGAGTTTCCGATTAATCGCAAATACGACCGAGTAGTTGCAATCACCCGCTCTGGCGAGACTACCGAGGTAATTGAGCTTCTTGAAAAACTCTCCGGCCAGAAAACTGTTGTGATCACAGCCGTTGCCGACTCCCCATGCGCCGAGCTAGCCAAGGAAGTGATTGTTTTAGATTTTGCCGACGAGCAGTCGGTTTTACAGACCCGATATGCAACCTCGGTGTTGACGCTTTTGCGCACTCACTTCGGTGAAGATCTAACTGGCGCAATCGCTGATTGCCGGAGCGTTTTGGCCCAAGAGCTGGATGCCGAGCTAGTGGCTAGCACGCAGATTACTTTTTTGGGAACCGGTTGGACCATTGGCTTGGCTCAGGAAGCCGCGCTCAAAACTAGAGAGTCCTCACAGTACTGGGCTGAGGCGTACCCGGCTATGGATTATCGCCACGGTCCAATTTCGATAGCAGAGCCAGGACGCAGTGTTTGGGTTTTGGGAGAAGTTCCGGCCGGGTTGGAAAAAGATGTTGCCAAGACCGGAGCAAAGTTTGTGCACTCGGATCTAGACCCAATGGCAAGCTTGGTGATGGCTCACCGTGTAGCGCTGGCAATCACCGAGGCCAAAGGTCTAGACGTCGATAACCCAAGACACCTCTCGAGATCAATCGTCCTTAGCTAAAGGCTTGCTAGGTTTCGATAGTGAAAATACTTGGGATTGATCTTGGTGGCACCAGCATAAAGTCTGGCCTGGTCTCGC
>JBDNID010000267.1:0-1107 GCA_041688475.1 Aquiluna sp. | reverse complement strand
TATTTGGAGCCAGATGATGCCCTCACCGCCGACGTATTGGATTCTGCAAGACTTTTAGAGCCATTGGGTATCTTTACGCCACAACCAAATGCTCAGGCCTGGCTCAAGCCTGCAGCCATGATGGCTCAGCTTGCTTTGGAGATAACCGAAGACCCAAAAAAATCCATGCGCCTACTGGCGGAAACCGAAAAACTAGCTGACCACTGCCGCTTGGACCCCACATCCGATTGCGGCTGGGGTAAGCCCAAGACTCCCGAACAATCAGCTCTTGGAATAACCGATAATCCCTTTGAGGTGCTTTGGCAAAAATCTCATGCCGCTATCAATTGGCGCTACCCGGGAGCCAAGGCGGCCGAACTGGCTCAAATTCAACACCGTTTATCAAAAGAGTTGATTGCCATAAATCAACTCGGCTTTGCAACCTATTTTTTAACTGTGAGTGATGTGGCTCAAATGATTCGAGATATGAATGTTCGAATAGCCGCAAGGGGTTCCGGGGCAGGGTCTTTAGTCAACTATCTGTTAGGGATAAGTGGAGTTGATCCAATTAGCGAAGGTTTGTTGTTTGAGCGCTTTTTGTCCACTGAAAGAAGCACACTGCCGGATATTGACATCGATGTTGAATCTGCCAGAAGGCACGATATCTACCGAAATATCTTTCGCCGCTACGGCGGTGAGCGGGTAACTCTTTTATCGATGCAATCCACCTATCGAGGCAGAGGGGCAGTCAGAGACTCCGGCCTAGCGCTTGGTTTAGAGGAAGATCAAATCGACGATATAGCCAAAAATATATGGCGCTTCTCGGCGCGAAACTTTCGGCAGGAAATGCGAAACAAGCCAGAGCTAGCCGAGTTTGCGAGGCTAGCTGAAGAGGATCGCAAGCTAAACCTTTTGGTGGACATCACTCAGCGACTTGACCGACTGCCCAGACACATCTCTATGCACCCCTGCGGAGTAATACTCGGCAATAACCAACTGCTCTCCCTGACCCCGACTGAGCCAAGTGGAATGGGGCTGCCGATGAGTCAGTTTGATAAGGACGATATGGATCCGATGGGCTTTTTAAAGCTAGACGGCTTGGGTGTACGAATGCAATCTGCGATGGCC
>JBDNID010000044.1:0-4559 GCA_041688475.1 Aquiluna sp. | reverse complement strand
TTGTTTTCCCAGCCGCAATTCTGCAACCACCATTTTTCTCCGACCAGGCCGATGATGCAGTTAACTTCGGTGGAATAGGAGCGGTGATTGGCCACGAAATCGGCCACGGCTTTGATGACCAGGGTTCGAAATATGACGGGGACGGAAAGCTGGTTTCTTGGTGGAGCGAGAAAGACCGCACCGCCTTTGAAAAGCTGACCAAGTCCCTCATCGACCAATACTCGGCGCTAACTCCCGAGCAACTCGATGAAACACATAAGGTCAATGGCGAGCTCACTATCGGTGAGAACATCGGAGATCTTGGCGGTTTGGGAATTGCATGGAAGGCCTATCAGATTTCACTCGGAGGTAAAGAGCCGGAGGAAATCGATGGCTACTCTGCAGCCCAAAGGTTCTTGATGTCTTGGGCGCAGTGCTGGCGTGGCATCAGCCGCGACGAGATTGCGATTCAGAGGCTCGCAACCGACCCGCACTCTCCGCCGGAATTTAGGTGCAACCAGGTGGTGAAAAATCTAGACATCTACTACCAAGCTTTTGGAGTGACTGAATCTGATCAGATGTGGCTTGAGCCTCAAAAGCGCGTGGTGATCTGGTGAAGCTTTGGTTCCGCATTCTCTACGTAACTCTCAGTTGGCGCAGGCGCTCGAAGATAGAGATTCACGAGGTATCCAAGGTCACCCTTCGGGTGATGCCCTCGGATCTAGATGTTTATAAACATATGAACAACGGGGTGTTTTTGACCCTGATGGATATTGGTCGTTATGACCAAGGACTTAGAACTGGGTTCTGGCAACTTTGGAAGAAAAAGGGCTGGTACCCAATCGTGGTGAACTCGACAATCAGCTATCGCAAGTCCTTAGAACCTTGGCAAAAATTCGATATTGAAACCAAGGTATTGGGTTGGGATGAGGTAGCCGTATACATTGAGCAGCGCTTTGTTCGAAACGGCGAGATCTATGCCAAGGCAGTCATGCGTGGCCGGTTTCTAAAAAAGAGCTGGGGAATCTTGACACCCCAAGAGGTGATGGAAGGTTCGGGCGGCTGGAAAACTGAAGTCCCAGTAGTCCCCGAGTGGGTTATCAGGTGGGCAAAAGACACCCAACTACCCAAGGGCAAAGAGCCAGCCCCGAGTACCTGGGACTAAAAACCAGATACCTTCGACTAAACCCCTGGCCAACGACAAGAAGCGACAGCCTCTTCTATCGAACCCTTCAGAAGGTCATGGGTTTCAGGGTGTTTCTCCATGTATTTCACGGTGTACGAGCAAATCGGTATCACCCTTAGGTTCCCAATTTCCCTAATGAGCGCCAGAGACTCCCTGAGCAAAATTGCAGCGAAATTTTTGCCCTGTTGATCAGGGTTTACCTCGGTGTGGGTCAGGCTTATTTCACCATTGTCAATCACGTAGTCCATTAGGCCGATTCGCGCGCCCTCTGAATAGAGCTCGTAACGATTGTTCTGAGAGTCGTGTCTTACTTGAGTATCCATGGCTGTTAATCTTCTAACGTGTCGGAGAATCAATTATTCGTTGGAAATAACCTTGCCATACTCAAGGCGTTGCCCGCTAGCAGCTTTCAGTTGATCTACATCGATCCACCTTTTAATACTGGCAGAATTCAAGAACGGACCAATCGCTTAGCTAGGCAAAGCGAAACTGGAAGGCTGGGCTTCCAGGGCAAAAGGTACGAGCAAATCGTTCAGTCCGTGCTCTCCTACGACGACGCCTTCGCAGACTACTGGTCTTTTCTGGAGCCAAGGCTCGAAGAGGCCTGGCGACTGCTAGATCAAACCGGAACTTTGTATTTGCATCTTGACTACCGTGAGGTTCACTACGCCAAAGTTCTGCTTGATGCGCTCTTCGGCAGGGAGTGCTTCTTAAATGAAATTATTTGGGCTTACGACTATGGAGGAAAATCCAAGAGCCGCTGGCCGGCAAAGCACGACACCATCTTGGTTTATGTGAAAGACCCAAAGAGTTATTACTTTAATAACGAAGAAGTGGACCGAGAGCCTTACATGGCTCCCGGGCTAGTGACTAAAGAAAAAGTCGAACGGGGCAAATTGCCTACCGATGTTTGGTGGCACACAATTGTGTCTCCAACTGGCAAAGAAAAGACCGGCTACCCAACTCAAAAACCCGAGGGCGTTCTTCGAAGAATCATTCAGGCTTCTTCAAAACCAGGGGACATGGTGCTGGACTTTTTTGCTGGCTCAGGAACCACTGGAGCCGTTGCCCATAAACTCGGGCGGAACTTCACCCTGGTTGATCAAAACCCTGAGTCGATTGAGGTCATAATCAAAAGACTCAATGCAATTGATGCTAGCTATCAGGTTCTGCGCTAACTAACCAAACGACGTATGCCGCTAGAAGAATAAATAAAGTGGCCGCTGCCATCGCCATACCGAGGTTCTCAGCTCCGGGTCGCGAGGCCAGGCGAAACATCACCAAGGGCAAAGTCTCGTTTGAGCCGTAAGCCAAAAATGAAGCGGCACCAAATTCGCCCAAAGAAATCAAAGATCCAAAAGCTGCAGTTATAGAAACGGGCCTTCGTAAAATTGGCAGTTCAATTGCCCAGAGCCTTTGGAATTTCCCGGCCCCATCGACCGCTGCAGCATCGAGTATCTCCTGATCCATCCCGGCCCTTGCCGGTTGGAGAACCTGATAGCAAAGTGGCACAACGAACAGCACCTGGATAATCGGCACAAGTATCCACAAGCTTGAAATACTTGGCGCAAGGTAACCCGAGAGCACCAGGAAAAAAAGACCGAAAACCACGGGCGATACACCGAGTGGCAAAAGTACTAGGGCCCGCAATCTTGAAAACTTTGCCAACCACCACGTCAACGGTAGGGCAATCGCCAAAGTAACCAGCAAATTGCGCACGCTGTTGCCGGTTGCCTCTAGCACGCTGAGATTGAGTATTTCCCTGTTTCCACGCCCTGCGAGGTTTATAAAATTTTCTATTCCGGCACCGGTGAAAAAAGCTCGATAAAGCACCCCGAGTAAGACGCCAGCCACAGCTAGGCCGAATAGCCAACCGATTAACTTGGAGGTGACCCCGGCTGACCGCCTTTGATATTCAAGAGCACCAAATAACGGTAGAGCTACCTTGTGTTTTGGGCGTGAAATAAAGACCAGCCCCAGCGTCAAAAACGTCTGCAGTAGCGCGAAGATTCCGGCTTGCTGCAGATCCAGGCGCTGCAGGGCCGAGACATAGATCTCGGTTTCTAGGGTTTTGACTCTGCCCTGGCCGAGCATTCGAATCAGCCCGAAGCTGGTGGCACTGTAGAGGGCAATCAGCACTGAACCGGCAGACAGCGCCGGCATGATTTGGGGCAGGGCGATGTATCTTCCAATTTGCGAGGACGTTGCGCCGTCGAGCTCGGCGGCTTGAGCTTGCTCTAGTGGTAACCGATTGCCAAGAATCACCCTTGCAGCAAATCCCGCATTCATCATAATATGAGCTATCAGTATCCAATAGATTCCAAATCTGGAATCTAAGCCGAACTGGTTCTGAATGGGCAGCAGAGTTAGTCCGATAAGAAATGCCGGCAGCACGAATGGCAATGTCAGAATTGCAGCCAGAACTCTTCGCGGTTTTCTTGAGAGCGAACCAAGCCAATTTGCAATTGGAAAACCCAGGGCCATCGCAACCACCGCACTCATCAGTGCGATGAATGCGGTGGTTGCGAATAGCTCTAAATTAGTTGTCAAACAGGACTGACCAGCTGGTCAACCATTGGGCGCGATCCTTTGCAAAATCCAAATTTTCACCAATGGTTGATTCTGCAGGTAGTGCGAATGCCGCCCACGATTCGGGTAGCACTGTCCCTGTCACACTCGGGTAGACATACATTGCCTCTGGAACTGAGCGCTGAAATGAGTCGCCTAGAAGGAACTCAATCAGTGCTTTGGCGCCCTTTTGGTTTGCGGAATTGGCTAGCACGCCAGCATATTCAATTTGTCTAAAGCACTCTTGGGTTAGCGCTTTTGTGCCGGCCTTACCGTCTTCGCCGACCTCTGCCGCTGGGCTAGAGGCGTAGCTTAGAACAATCGGCCTGGTGCCGCCGTAACGCGTGAAATCGACAAAGTAGGCATCCTCCCAGCTGCCAGCAACCTTCAAGTCATTGTTTTTTAGCTCTTCCCAGTAAGCGAAGGTCTCGACTTGTGAGTCAAAGCCCGCGATGGTGGTGGCCAAGAATGCCAGCCCTGGGGAGGACTGGTTAGGGTTGGTGACCACTGTGAGCGATCGGTATTGCTCTTGAACTAAATCACGCCAGGACGATGGGGCTTGAATTTGATTTTCTTCAAACCAGGCGATGTCGTAGTTGAAGCAAACATCGGAGTAGTTGATTTCGGTTAGCTCGCCATCAACAACTTCGTTCTCGGTGGCTATAGAGGCGAAGGTGTTGTCAATGCCGTAAAAGGCATCAGCTACCGGAGCGTTTTTAGTGAGCACAAGCTGGTTGGTAAGCGAACCAGTGTCACCTAGGCGAAGTATCTCTAGTTGATAGCCGGTCTCTGATTCAAATTGTGCAATTAGCTCATCGCTGATTGC
>JBDNID010000266.1:0-1741 GCA_041688475.1 Aquiluna sp. | reverse complement strand
TTCAGGTTTCGAGCGGCATAGATGGCCGCCAATAATGTCGCCATGCCAAAGACAATAGAAACCAAAATTGCAGCTGGGGGAGCCACTGTGTCAATGGCAATCCCGGCCAATGCGCTAGCAGCACTGAAGCCGACCAGTTGGCCCGTGGTGGTCCAGCCATACGCTTCCGCGGTATCGGTGCCGCCGGTGCCATTGACTATCCATAGTGAGAGAATTCCCAAACTCGGGGCAACACCGATTCCGGCGATGAACAATGCGGTAGCGCCCCAATAAGGATTCTCAGGATTTATCATCAAGAGAATGTAACCGGCAAGCATGATGCTTACAAAGATTGTCAGGGCGTATTTACCTTTTATTCTCGGCGCTAAAACAAAGCCCCCAAATATTGAACCGATCGAAAAAATTGCAAACATTAGGCCGGCAAGCGCCTTGCCGTATAGGGCAACCGAGCCAATTTCGACCCCGGCAAAAGAGCCGACTAATAACAGACCCAAAAAGGTCACTGCTGTGACGCTAGGGTTTTTTAGTACCCGTCCCACCGCGGCTTGAGATTTGGGTATCTTCGCCTTTCCAACGGATTTATTGGCTAAAAACCAAATCGAGCCAAAGATCTGAATACCCGCGACCGTGAGCATCATCACGTGGTGATTGAAGGCCGCTGCCACAAGTGTCGCGACCAACGGGCCAAAGACCCAAATAACCTCTTGAGCGGTGGCATCAAGTGCATAGATTTGACGCAAGAGCTGCTTGGGAGTCACCTGCGGATAGATAGTCCTAGCAGCAGACACAATCGGAGGCGAGCTTAAACCGACCAGCGTTGCTAGAAGAACTAGGTTAATGGGCTCAGGTTCAACAAAAACCATCGTGATAATCGCAGCCGAGGTAACAAAAGTAGCTGTTCCGATAACTTTTCTGACCCCAAAGCGAGACATGTAGCGGCTGATGATTGGACCTGAGATGCTGGCGCCAACCGTCTCAGCGCCCAACGCAATTCCGGCAATTGCAAAAGAGCCGGTTTCGGCTTGTATAAAAATTATGAAGGCAAGCGAAAACATCCCGAAGGGGAACCGGGCAACTAGTTGAGAAACAAGAAGTCTTATCGATTCGGGGGCCTGCGACAATCCGCGAACGCCAGTACTCACTTGGTCACCTATATCCAGTTAGGAAGCCACATCTGCATCCGCCAGATCCAATATGGGACTTCAAAGCCCATCCAAAGGCTCAGAAAATAAACCGCTAAGACAATGCTTAGAAAAACAAAAAGAACCAGCGTCCGTTCTCGTGCCTCAATTCTACCTAAGACAAAGCCCCTTCGTCGATAGCGATATAGGGCGTAAACCAAAGCCAAAATCAGAAACGGGGTCACGACCACGGTGTAAAACTGGAAGGTGGTGCGAGTTATATATGCCAACCAAGGAGCCCAGCCCGCCAAAAAACCAACCAGGATTATTGCGGCAGTTTGATCAAAGGTTCGGAAAAACCTGAAGAACAACCAAATTATTGCTGCAACACCAGCGAACCAAATCTGCGGGTGGGGTAAGGCTGTAATAGCGGCGGTACAAAACTCTAACTGGCCGCAATCCTCAGGCTTCTCAAAATAAAAGGCCGTGGGTCGCACAAGTAATAACCACTCGAGCGCATTGGATTGATAGGGGTGAGGGCTCGAGAGCCCGGTATGGAAAGTGAACGCATTTTGATGGTAGGCCCAGAGCGATTCCAACCAATTTGACTTCGCGTTCCT
>JBDNID010000265.1:0-2547 GCA_041688475.1 Aquiluna sp. | reverse complement strand
TTTGGAGCAGGCGTTATCGGTGTTTATCGCCAGCGGCTACTCGCGACTTCCTGTAATAGGGGAAAATGTCGACGATGTTGTAGGGGTGCTTTACCTAAAAGACGTTGCTAGAGTCACTCACCGAGATCCTTCACTTCTTTCGAGCGTTACGGCAAGGCAGGCTTCGCGCAAGCCACTATTTACGCCGGAAAGCAAATCGGTTTCCGCTCTGTTGCAGCAAATGCAATTAACCAGGGTGCAAATTGCGATAGACACCGACGAATACGGCGGCGTTGCTGGCATTGCAACCGTGGAAGATTTGATTGAAGAGTTGGTGGGGGAAATAACCGATGAGTACGACCGTGAGAGTGAAGACATCGAGCTGGTGGATGTTGATCTTTTCAGGGTCAGCCCGAGGGTCACTTTGGACGAACTTTCCGAGCACTGCGAGATTGAGCTCGAGGACGAAGATGTCGATACTGTAGGTGGTTTGTTGATTAAGGCAAATGGAGAATTGCCCAAAGGTGGCGAAGTGGTCACCGTCTTAGGCTTAGAGCTTACCGCGGAGCGGGTGGACGCCCGTAGAGGCAGAATATTGAGCATATTGGTACGCAAGTTAGAAGGTAAGAATGACTGAATTTAGATCCGGATTCGTGAGCTTTGTTGGAAGACCTAACGTTGGAAAATCAACCCTTACAAACGCTCTAGTTGGACAAAAAGTGGCAATTACCAGCTCCAAGCCGCAAACCACTCGCAAGGCGATCAGGGCCATCATTACCAGAGATGATTACCAGCTAATAATTGTCGACACACCCGGGATTCACAGACCCAGGACACTATTAGGCCAAAGGTTGAACGACTTAGTAACATCCACACTCACCGAGGTGGATGTCATTGTATTTTGCTCTCCTGCAAACGAGAAAGTTGGTCCTGGGGACAAGCATATCGTTGCTGACCTCGCCAAATTCCCAAGAGCTAAGAAGCTCGCATTTGTTACCAAAACCGACACTGTTTCCAGACAGCAACTTGCGCAGCATTTGATCGAGGTTAGCCAGCTTGCCGACTGGAAAGAAATCGTGCCAGTGTCCGCGGTTTCAGGTGACCAGCTTGAACTGGTCGAGAAAATCTTGGTAGCTCAATTACCTCCGGGTCCGGCTCTTTATTCGGCGGACGAAGGTACTGCGGAGACGATGGAAGATCGAATCTGTGAGTTGGTTCGTGAATCGGCCCTTGAGCTTGTGAACGATGAGCTTCCACATTCGCTTGCTGTCACAATGGATGAAATCACAGAGGGCGAAAATAAGCCCACTATGCATGTATCGCTTTGGGTGGAGCGCGATAGCCAAAAAGGAATTGTGATCGGAAAGAGCGGATCTATGCTGAAGCGGATCGGTACCGAGGCGCGGGGAAAGATAGAAGCCCTTTACGGAGAGCCGATTCACCTGGCAATCCAGGTAAGAATCGCTAAGGATTGGCAGCGCAACCCCAAAGAATTAGGAAAGTTGGGTTTTTAGTCCAAAACCTCGGAGTGCTATGGTTGGGCAATGCTTATACCTCTTCTTCTTATTGGCCGCGGCGAGGCCTGAACCGGTCCCTACTCGTCGCGGAGCCTTTGAGTGGCCAACCAATTTTTAGCGAGGAGATCAAATGAAAAATCAACAACAGCCATCAAAAATGCCTTTTTCACGTTACGAACCTTTCCACGAGCAAATCAAGGTGGACTTGCCGCAACGGACCTGGCCTTCCAGGAGGATTAGCAAGGCGCCGCATTGGTGTGCAGTCGACCTAAGGGATGGCAACCAAGCTCTGATTGACCCCATGAGCCCAGAGCGCAAGCTCGAGATGTTCAAGCTATTAGTTCGAATGGGGTACAAAGAAATCGAAATAGGTTTCCCTTCGGCTTCCCAGACAGATTTTGACTTTGTGCGGATACTGATTGAAAATGACCATATTCCTGCCGATGTAACAATTCAAGTTTTGACCCAGGCGCGTGACCATTTAATCGAGCGCACCTACGAGTCCCTAAAGGGAGCGCACAGCGCGATAGTGCACTTTTATAATTCAACCTCGGTCTTGCAGCGCAGGGTGGTTTTTAATTTAGATAAAGATGGAATCAAGGAAATCGCACTGTCCGCGGCTCGAAAATGCCTAGAGCTTGAAGCAACTCTTCCAGGAACAAAGGTCTTTTACGAATATTCACCAGAGTCCTATACCGGCACCGAGCTGGAATATGCTCTGGAAGTTTGCAACGCGGTGGCGACTGTAATTCAGCCCACTCCGGAGCGTAAATTAATTATCAATCTGCCTGCAACGGTCGAGATGACGACCCCAAACGTTTATACGGACTCAATTGAGTGGATGAGCAATCATCTTGTGCCACGCGATTCAATTCTGCTATCGCTTCACCCGCATAATGATCGTGGCACAGCTGTTGCTGCTGCGGAACTTGGCTATTTGGCCGGGGCGGATCGCATTGAAGGTTGCCTATTCGGTAATGGTGAGCGCACCGGAAATGTCGATTTGATTACCCTGGGTTTGAATCTTTTCAGTCAGGGGATTGACCCGCAA
>JBDNID010000043.1:0-1358 GCA_041688475.1 Aquiluna sp. | reverse complement strand
GCGTGAACCGCGGCGTGCTAACCCCTCCGGGTCTAGACGAGCAGTGGTTGGTCTCTTTGGCTCACACTCAAAAAGACATGAATAAGCTGGTTGAAGCCACCAGGGAAATGGCCAAGGCGCTGCGCGCCTGAGCAGCAATAGTCCCCAGACGCTTCTGGGCTTAGTGTTTGTTGGGTATGGTGGGGGCGGAACAATCGTTCTTAGAACTATATTTCTCGGCAAAACGCGGCTTCGGAAGCCGAAATTGGGTGGTGATTTGACTTGGTAATGCATTGGACGTTTCTATCCCATCACGCGCACGTGATGCTTTTACTCGATAAGAATCCAGATTCAAAAATCGATGAGCTTGCGCTGAATTTGGGGGTTACCCCTAGGTACACGGTGAGCATATTGAATGACCTTACCGAGGGTGGCTATTTGCGAAAAGAAAAGATTGGCCGCCGAAATCACTACTTTATAAACCGTGAGGCCGAGCTAAGGCATGAGACTTCAAAGCAAAGATCAATTGGTGAGCTGATCGATTCTCTCGGATCGATTGGGGCCTAGCGAATGGATATTCTCGCGGTTGCGGTTCAAAACCTAACTAGCGCGCCGGTATTGGCATTCGCGCTGGGACTTTTGGCCGCCGCGGTAAAAACTGATTTGCGCTTGCCCGAGCCGATTTACCAGGGAATCTCGATTTATCTATTGCTCGGAATCGGTATCAAAGGCGGTGTGGCGCTGTCAAATGCCGAGTTTGCCGAGGTCGGCATGCCAATTTTGGGGACTCTTCTGTTGGGCGTGACAATTCCGGTGCTGGCATTTTTTATGTTGAAGTTCATGAAAAAGCTTTCGGTAATTGACCGCGGCGCTTTGGCCGCTCACTACGGCTCTACCTCTTTGGTTACCTTCACCGCCGCCATAATCTTTTATGAGTCGATTTCGATTTCCGTGGAGGGCTACCTAACTACATTGCTCGCAATCCTAGAAATCCCAGGCATTATTGTCGGTCTAATGCTCGCCTCAAGGGGTTTGCGCCGCGAGGTTTCCTGGGGCGAGTCGCTAAGGGAGATTCTCACCGGCAGGTCAATCTTTTTGCTGGCCGGTGGCTTGGCGATTGGCTTCTTAACTAAATCAACTGGCTTTGCCGGAATCGAAGATTTCTTTGTAGTGCTATTCCCTGGCGTCCTAACGCTATTCCTATTGGAGCTTGGAATTGTTGCGGGTCGAAGACTTTCGGATCTAAAGTCAGCTGGCTTTGGTCTAGTGATATTCGGAATTGGCTTCCCACTATTAGCCGGCACTCTCGGTGTCCTAACGGGACATTTGACTGGCTTGAGTATTGGGGGAGCGGCAACCCTCGGGGTGCTAAGCGCCTC
>JBDNID010000042.1:0-4277 GCA_041688475.1 Aquiluna sp. | reverse complement strand
CGAAAAGCTCATGGTGCTAACCGATGTAGCTGGGCTCTACGCCAGCTGGCCAGACAGGGATTCACTAGTTTCTGAGATAAGCGTGTCAGAGCTGCGAGAACTAATCCCATTTTTGGAATCGGGAATGATTCCAAAGATGCAGGCTTGTTTGATGGCAATAGATGGCGGCGTGCCAAAGGCGCACATCATCGATGGGCGAGAGCCGCACAGTATCTTGCTTGAGATATTCACCGAAGCTGGGGTCGGTACCCAAGTAACGAGGTAAAGATGACTAGACACTTTCTAAAAGACGATGATCTAACAAGTGCAGAGCAGCTGGAAATTTTGGAGTTGGCTATTGAGCTTAAAAAGGATCGCTTCAGCCAAAAGCCATTTGCCGGTCCGCAAACAGTCGCGGTTATTTTCGATAAGACTTCGACTCGCACCAGGGTGTCCTTTGCCGCCGGGATTGCAGATCTTGGGGGAGTGCCTTTGATTATCGAAAGTGGAGTTTCGCAGCTGGGAGCAAAAGAGTCGGTGGCTGACACGGCCAAGGTCTTAGAGCGCCAGGTGGCACAGATTATCTGGCGCACATATAACCAAGCCGGTCTGGAAGAAATGGCTCAGAACTCTTCGGTGCCGGTCATCAATGCGCTTTCGGATGATTGGCACCCCTGCCAGCTGTTAGCGGACTTGCTCACCATTAAAGAGCATTTCGGTGAGACCCAAGGGTTGAAGCTGGCGTATATCGGAGACGCCAATAACAACATGGCGAACAGTTATTTGGTCGCTGGCGCGTTAGCCGGAATGGATGTTTCGGTCGCGGCGCCCTTTGGTTTCAGGCCTCAAGAGGATGTTGTGCTTCGGGCCGCCGCGATAGCAAAAAGGTTTGGTCGAAGTATTGAGGTATTTGAAAACCCCGAGGATGCGGTCGGAGGTGCTCACGTGATTGTCACTGACACCTGGGTATCAATGGGCATGGAGCACGAGAAGGCGGCGCGCCTCAAAACTTTTGCCAATTACACCGTGAATCAAGCATTGATGGATCAGGCAGCGGAAGAAGTAGTTTTTTTGCACTGCCTGCCCGCCTACCGAGGCTATGAGGTGTCGGCCGAAGTGATTGATGGTCCGAGGTCTCTGGTTTGGGATGAAGCCGAGAATCGGTTGCATGCCCAAAAGGCGCTCATGCTTTGGCTCTCGCGGCAGGCCTAAATTCTGAGAGCGACTCGACTTTAGGAGTTTCAGCCTCATCAGCCGATTAGTAAGCTCCTATGTATTCAGGATTGGATGGTTTATAGATGGCGCAAAGTAATGATGCACTCTGGGGTGGAAGGTTTGCCTCTGGGCCGGCAGATGCTCTCGCGGCACTGAGCAAATCGACCCACTTCGACTGGCGTCTGGCGACCTACGACCTTTTGGGAACTAGTGCTCACATCAAGGCGCTGAGCGCGGCCGGCTATCTCGATGCCGATGAGCTAGAGATTTTAGAAAATGCCATTATTGAACTCGATAAGCGAGTTCGCTCTGGCTCCTTCAAGCCAAAGCCAAAAGAAGAGGATGTTCATGCAGCCTTAGAGCGTGGCTTAATTGAAATTGCCGGAGCGGATATTGCAGGTAAAATTCGAGCGGGTCGCTCTCGTAATGATCAAATTGCGACTCTTGTGCGCAGCTTCATGCTTGACGCCGCTGACTTATTGATAAAAGAGCTAACTAACTACCTGGGCTCGCTTTGCGATCAGGCAGAAGAGCACGTCGGCGTTGCAATGCCGGGACGCACCCATTTTCAGCACGCTCAACCGGTACTGCTTTCTCATCACCTTCTGGCTCACGCCTGGCCCCAAGTAAGAAATTTGCAGCGGATTGAGGATTGGCGCAAGCGAGCTAAAAAATCTCCCTACGGCGCCGGCGCTTTGGCTGGAAACACACTTGGTTTGGATCCAAATTTGGTCGCCCAGGCGCTCGGGTTTGATGGCCCGACCGAAAACAGCATGGACGCGACCTCCGCTAGGGACCTGGTAGCCGAGTTTGTCTTTATCTGCGCGATGATCGGTATTGACCTGTCGAGGTTTTCCGAGGAAATTATTGCCTGGTCAACATATGAGTTTGGCTATGTGAAATTAGATGACGCTTTTTCGACCGGGTCTTCGATAATGCCGCAGAAGAAAAACCCTGATATCGCTGAGCTTGCCAGAGGCAAGTCTGGCCGCCTGATTGGCAACCTAAGCGGTCTTTTGGCCACGCTCAAGGGGTTGCCGCTGAGCTATAACCGCGACTTGCAAGAGGACAAAGAGCCCTTATTTGACTCGGTGGACACCTTGCTGCTCGTTTTCCCGGCCTTTACCGGCATGGTTGCGAGTTTGAAGTTTGATCGTGAAAGGCTCGAAGAGCTAGCCCCCAAGGGGTTTTCTTTGGCTACCGATGTTGCGGAGTGGCTAGTAAAGCAGGGCGTCACATTTCGGGAAGCTCACAAGATCACTGGCAACCTGGTCAAGCATTGTGAATCGCAGAACTGCGAGCTGCAGCAGGTGAGCGATCAAGAATTACAAAAGATTTCTAACCACCTAAAGCCTGAGGTTCGAGAGGTAATGAGCGTTACAAGCGCGGTGAAGTCGAGAGATGGTGCCGGTGGGACCGCGCTACCCCAGGTTTTGGAGCAGTTGCTGACATTGCGCAAATTGGCGCCGAGAAGGAAGAGCTAAATGGCAACCATGGAAACTCTCTCGGCCCAGCGGAATGATTCGAGTTTCGAGCACATCGTTGATGAGCTTTTGTGGCGAGGGCTAATTGCTCTATCCACTGATGAGCAAGAGCTCAGAGCGGCACTCAGCGCTGGGCCTATAACTTATTACTGCGGTTTTGATCCGTCCGCCCCCTCTTTGCACCTCGGCAATTTGGTTCAGCTGCTCACCATGCGTCGGATTCAATTGGCAGGCCATTTCCCGTTGGCGTTGGTTGGGGGAGCCACCGGACTGATTGGTGATCCAAAGCCCAATGCTGAGCGCACCTTGAATACCAAAGAGACGGTGGCGGATTGGGTAGAGCGTTTGGCCGCCCAAAACGCTAAGTTCTTAGAGTTCGAGGGAGAATTCGCCGCCAGGATGGTCAACAACCTCGACTGGACCAGTCAATACAGCGCAATTGATTTTTTGAGGGACATAGGCAAGCACTACCGAGTTGGAAAAATGCTCTCCAAAGACTCGGTTAGCGCGCGGCTAAATTCAGAGGTCGGCATCAGCTACACGGAGTTCAGCTACCAGATTTTGCAAGGGTTAGATTTTCTAGAGCTGAATAAGCGTTATGAGTGCGTAATGCAAACCGGGGGCAGCGATCAGTGGGGCAACCTTACTTCGGGATCGGATTTGGTTCATAAGGTTGCGGGCAAGAGTGTGCATTTGATTGCGACGCCCCTAATAACAAATTCTGACGGCAAGAAATTTGGTAAGAGTGAGGGTAACGCCATCTGGCTAGACGAATCTCTAACCAGTGCTTATGAGATGTATCAGTTCTGGTTAAACACCGACGACGCAGACGTCATAGACAGACTCAAGGTTTTCACTTTTCTTTCTCGACTAGAGATTGGTGAGTATGCACAAAAGGTCGCGCAGGAGCCCTTCCGGCGTGAGGCACAAAGAAGGCTGGCGCTAGAGGTAGTTGAGCTTGTGCACTCCCAGCAAGAGGCGATGGGGGCCGAGGCTGCATCGTTGGCGCTGTTTGGATCGGGCGACCTTCGTGCTCTAGATGAAAAAACTCTCAGAAGCGCCCTGCTTGCACTGCACAGTATTGAGGTCCCTAAGGGCACTTCAATGGTCGAAGCATTGGTGAGCTCGGGACTTTCTGAATCAAACTCGGCGGCCAGGCGGGCAATCGAGCAAGGGGCGGTGACCTTCAACAAAATCAAGGTTGAGACAGTTGATGATGAGATGTCGGGCTTTCTGCATGGTTCGATGGCCATTTTGGGGCGTGGCAAAAAGAATTTAGCGGGGCTTTTCCTAGGGAAATAGCGACTCACAGAAGATTTATCGGACAATCTTGGGTTTGATTTGACAGTGTGACCAAATCGTGACTAAGCTCTACCGAGTTGACCAAAGCTAGGCAAGATCCACTGAGATCGCCGGTTCAAGTGCAACACTTCCAAGATCTAAATATGGCCCTTGTGGTCGATGTTTTTAGTGTCTAGGATTCAGGTCTTCCGGTAGAAGATTCGATGGAAATTTCTGGGCAACCAGGAGTGGACAAAGAGCTGGAAATCGGTAGGCTTGAGAAGTTGCCCTGAGGCTGATTCGAAAGATGAAATCAGG
>JBDNID010000264.1:0-4311 GCA_041688475.1 Aquiluna sp. | reverse complement strand
GATGATGCATTGTTGGCAGCGGAAGCGGTGGAGTTGGGTCTACAGAGCCTGAGGAAGAGAATGTTCGCCAAGTAGGCTTGGTTAAAGATTCTCCAAAGATTGGTAATTTCGCAAGGCGAAATAATTAGCGCATGACAATTCATACATATTTCCACTCTCGCTAGGGCTCCTCGATACTGACCAGATTGGTGTGGACTAGCCTTATCGCATGGTCAATCCAGATATCCAGGGGAAGCGCTACCCCAGAACGCCAAGCTATCTAGTTGGAAGAGAAAAAGTGCGTGAATTCGCCAAGGCCGTTATGGCTGCTAAGGAATGCCTCGACCTCGATTTTGCTAGGGCAAATGGCCATGCGGACCTTGTGATTCCGCCGACTTTTCCGGTGGTGATCCAAGAGCAAAGTTTGGCTATTGTGCTTTCGGACCCCGAAGCCCAGATTGACTTTTCCAGAGTGGTTCACGGCGAGCAGAAGTTCATCTATCAAAGACCAATCATTGCTGGTGATGAGCTAACTAGTGAGCTGACCGTCTCGAGCGTGAAGAGCCTGGGAGGGAACCACATGGTTACCTTCGACACCGAGATATTCGATCTCGAGAACAAGCTGGTCTGCACGGCCATCTCAACTCTTGTGGTTAGGGGTGGCTAATGCCCGAATATTCCAAGCTCGCAATTGGGGAGATTATCGCTAAGCAAAGTTTCCCGTTGACTCGAGATTCGCTGGTTAGGTACGCCGGAGCCTCTGGGGATTTCAACACCATTCATTATCGAGATGATATAGCCAAATCAGTTGGCTTGCCGGGAGTATTAGCTCACGGCATGCTCACCATGGGGCTCGCGGTTCAACCAGTGGTTTCTTGGCTCGGGGATTCCGGCCAAGTTCTGGATTACGGGGTTCGCTTCACCAAGCCGGTTGTCGTTCCGGCTAATGGTAAAGCCGTTCTCTTAGTAGTCGCCAAGGTTGCCGTTTTAGAAGAAGAAACTCAAAGGGCAAGACTGGATCTGATTGTAAGTTTTGAAGAGAGCACTGTTTTGGGTAAAGCCCAGGTTTGGGTGCAACTTTGACTCTAATTAATCCCACGGCGCTCGCTAACTACACCACCATGAAGGTGGGCGGGATTCCAGCGAGTATGAATGTTTGCGAGAGTGCTCAAGAGCTTTATGAAGCGGTAATCGAATCCTGGCTCAGCGATGAGCAATTCCACATTCTGGCCGGTGGATCAAACACTGTTTTTGCAGAAGACCTGGGCAATCTGAACATTATTTTGGTGGCGAATAAGGGCATCGAAGTGTTTTCTGAGACCGAAACCGAGGTGCTTATTAGAGTCCAAGCGGGTGAGTGGTGGGACGATTTAGTAGCGTGGTGTGTTTCTCACGGATACGCCGGCCTAGAAGCGATGAGTGGAATTCCCGGCTCTACGGGGGCTACTCCGGTACAGAACGTCGGAGGCTATGGCCAGGAGGTTTCCCAGGTCATCACTCAGGCAGAATTTCTGAATAAAGAGTCCCATCTGATAGAGATCAAGCCGGCTTCCTTCTTTGAATTCGACTATCGCGATAGCGCATTGAAGCGCGATCTTGAGGGCGTTATTGGCTGGGTGGAATTCAGACTCCAAAAACTCGGCGGAATGAGCGTTCCGATGGCATCGGGGCAGATCACCAATCACCTCGGTGAGCCCTACGGGTCTCAACTGCCATTGCAGGTTGTTCGGGACACCGTGCTCGAACTCAGAAGCTCGAAGGGCATGGTGGTGACGCCCGAGGATTCCGACAGCGTGAGCTGCGGTAGCTTTTTTACGAATCCCGTTGTGAGCTACAACAAGGCTCTGGAGTATCCAGAAGACATGCAGCGCTGGGAGATGGAGTCGGGGGATGTGAAGCTTTCCGCCGGCTGGCTGATTGAGCAAGCCGGCTTCCCCAAGGGCTATAGCTTGCCCGGCTCGAGGGCCGCAATCTCGTCCAAGCATGCGCTAGCCATAATCAACACCGGGGGAGCTCAAGGCACTGAGATTCTTGAACTCGCCAGGCTCATTCAAGACCGCGTGGCAGCGCGCTGGGGCATAAACCTGGTGCCGGAACCGAACCTGATCGGCTTCTAAGAAAGACCAACCGACTAGATTTTTAATAATTTACGCAAAGAGTTTCTGCAGTCTTTGAATGCCCTCTAGCAACTGGTCATCCCCTAGGGCATAGCTCAATCTCAGATAACCACTTGGGCCAAATGCTTCACCCGGCACCATTGCGACCTCGGCTTTTTCGAGGGCAAAATCGGCTAGCTCCAATGAGCTATTGAGTATCGCGCCACCCCAGCTCTTTCCTAAAAGACCCGAGACATCCGGGTAGACGTAAAAGGCCCCCTCGGGCATTGGGGCTAGCACCCCGGTAATTTTATTTAGCTCACTAACCGCGAGTTTGCGCCTTCTGTCAAAAGCCAAAAGCATGTCTTGAACCGGGGCTTGGTCTCCAGTAAGAGCAGCTATTCCGGCACGTTGAGAGATGTTGGAAACATTGGAGGTTAGGTGGGATTGCAGATTGTTGGCGGCTTTGGCAGCATCCAGCGGGCTTACCATCCAGCCTAATCTCCAACCAGTCATGGCATAGGTCTTGGCAACTCCATTAACCATGATTGTCCTATCACTAAGCTCTGGGACCAGATCAGTTATGGAGTGGGCGTAGGCCCCGTCGTAGGTTAGGTTTTGATAAATCTCATCTGAAACCACCCAGAGGTTTGGCTTTGAGGCAACCCAGTTTCCGATGTCTAGGATTTCTTGTTTGGAGTAAACGGCTCCGGTTGGGTTTGATGGAGAGCACATCAAAAGCGCCTTGGTGTTTTTGTTATAGGCGGCTTCTAGTTGGTCAACAGTGACCTTGTAATCCTTATCGCTACCCGCAAAGACATCAACCTGCTTGCCTCCGGCAAGCTTGATTGCCTCAGGGTATGTGGTCCAGTAAGGGGTTGGAACCAAGACTTCATCGCCGGGATTAAGAATGACTGCGAACGCTTGGTAAACGGCTTGCTTACCACCGTTAGTGACCGTTATTTGCGAGGCCGGTACTTCGGTGCCAGAATCCTGCTTGGTCTTAAGTGCAATAGCTTCACGCAGTTCCGGGAGCCCTGCAGCGGGTGTGTAGCGGTGATTTTTAGGGTCTTTTACGGCCTCCAGAGCCGCTTCAACTATGTGGGCGGGGGTTGCAAAATCCGGCTCCCCTGCGGCGAAAGAAATAACGTCTTTCTCCTCGGCTTTGAGGGCTTTGGCTTTCGCATCCACCTTGAGGGTGGCGGACTCGGCGATAGCAGCGATTCGTTTTGAAATGCGGGTTTCACTCATGCTTTCTAGGATACTTGGAAGCCATGGCTCTCAGCCCGAAAAGCCCTTTGCATTGTGTGGCTTTAACGCCTAAACTCTTTTAAGTTGACATCTGCCGATAACTAATCTGGCGACAAATTCACTAATAGATACCAATCTAAAAGTGTGTCTTCGCTGGGTGGCACTTGAAACCAAGCCTTGTGCCTGTTCGGTTGGTGGCGATGGCAACATCTAGGGCGGTAGTTCAATTGGTAGAGCATCGGTCTCCAAAACCGAAAGTTGCAGGTTCAAATCCTGTCCGCCCTGCGTTATAAGGAAAGGTTACAAATGGCAGAAGAGAACGAGAGAGCCTCGGAGGATCTGGTCGAAGTAGCGAAGTCAGACGCTAGTAAGACCAAGAACCCTCTGCAGCGAGCTGTGCTGTTTATCAAGCAGGTGCTTGCCGAATTGGGCAAGGTGACCAAGCCGAGCCGCAAAGAGCTCATCAACTTCACCGGCGTAGTGCTCGGCTTCGTGGCCGTTGTGATGGTCATCATCTCCGGTTTGGACTGGGTGTTCCTAAACGTCGTAACCTTCATATTTGCAGGATAAAGAGGATTAATTGTCAGATTTGAATTTCAGCGACGATTCAGTCGTTAGCGAGCCGGTAGAGATTGCCGAGCCAGCTACCGACGAGAACGTCGATCTAGATAACACCGATTCGGTGGAGGCTATTGAAGAAGCCAGCCACGAGATGGACGGTTTCCACATCGAAGAGGTTCCAGCTGAAATAGCTGAAGAAGTGCCAGCACCCGTAGATGAGGATCCGTACCACAAATTCCGCCAGGAGCTTCGTGAGCAGACCGGCAAGTGGTACGTAGTTCATTCCTACGCAGGTTACGAGCGCAGGGTCAGACAGAACATTGAAACCCGCAAGGCTGCTCTTCCCGGTGGCGATGAGATTCTGCAGATTGAAGTTCCAATGGAGGAATCCATTGAAATCAAAAACGGTCAACGCAAACTTGTT
>JBDNID010000263.1:0-4923 GCA_041688475.1 Aquiluna sp. | reverse complement strand
CCGACTTCGGCGGCACTTGCCACGCTGTGCCGGGCCAGGCCAAGATCAATCGTGCCGCCCTCGAGGCTCAGTTGGCCCATGCAGCTTTCCGGGCGCCACTTGGCGAGCCCCGCCGCAGTCTTGGCATAAATTGGCTCTGTTTCGCTGCCAACGAACAAGAGGTAGGGGGTACGTAGCGTGATTACTATCAATTGATCCTCGCCAGATTAGATATCCACATGTTTCTTCACTCTAACTAAATTTAGGTCCTTGAATTTCGCTTGTTGACGTTTCGGATCTGTCGCAACTGGCACTCCGGCTTGCCGCTGGGAAGCCGGTGCTGGTTAGCTCCAGGTCCCTTGATAGTCTCCTGCTTTTTTAGAACTAAACCTTTGATAGAGCTTTGAACTTGAGGATGCTGCCCGGGACGAATATGGCCAGTAGCAATCCGATTCCAATAAGGACAATCATGAGCGGGTTTTGCTGCACGAAGCTGTCCCCAATCGGAGTCCCCGCTGGAATATTTCCAAAGAGCTCGCGACAGGCCTGAATCAAAGAGCTAACCGGATTCCACTCCGCGAATATGCGCAGTGGAGCCGGGAGTGTGTCCGATGGCACAAATGCGTTGGACAAAAATGTCAGCGGGAAAAGAACCAAGAAACTAACGTTATTGATAATTTCGGGTGATTTGACCGACATGCCAATTAGCACCATTACCCAGCTGAATGCGTAGCTGAAGCCCAACAGCAATCCCACCGCAAGCATTGCTTCTGGCAAGGAGCTTGTTACTCGCCAACCGACTAGATAGCCAGTAATAAGCATCGCGACCATAGAGGCTGCGTTGATGACCAAATCTCCAGCGGTCCGTCCGATCAATAGAGCTGCCGTATTCATCGGCAGGGTTCGAAAGCGGTCGATGATGCCGTCTTTTAGATCTTGCGCCATTGCGGAACCCGAGTAGGTGGAGCCAAACACGATTGTTTGAGCAAAGATGCCCGCCATCAAAAATTGGGTGTAGTCGCCACCCTCAATTGAGATTGCTCCTGCGAATACGTAGTTGAACAGCAACACGAACATGATCGGCTGAATCAGGGTAAAAACAAAAATCTCAGGGTCGCGACGCAGCTTTATGATATTTCTTTTAGTAGTAACCCAGCTATCGGAGACAAGCTGGTTGAAAGGTCCTTTTACATCTACTTGGTATGAAAGTGTCATTTTGCAATCTCATCTTCTTGAGCCTGGCGGCCGGTTAGGGTTAGAAACACATCGTCTAGCGTTGGCCTTCTCATGCCCGCGTCGTTCAGCTCAATTCCCGATTCCGAAAAGAGCTTGAGAGCTGTTTGTAGTTTTTCGGGGGCGGAATCTGCCGCAACCGACAGGGTTCGGCCATCGTTTCCAATAAACACCTGCTCGTTTGAAATAGATTGCAAAAGGCCTTCGCCCTGTTCGATGTCCTCGAGCCTGACCAGGGAAAACTCGATGTATTGGCCGCCAATTTGCCGCTTCAGTTCGTCGCTGGTGCCCTCGGCTATTACCAGACCCTGGTCGATAACCGCAATCGAATCGGTGAGCCGGTCTGCCTCTTCGAGGTACTGGGTGGTTAGTAAAACCGTAGTGCCGTTTGTGGCCAAGTCTTTGATTACTTTCCAAAGATCTAGCCGGCTCTTGGGGTCAAGGCCCGTGGTGGGTTCATCTAGAAACAAAACAGCCGGATTGATTATCAAAGCTCCAGCTAGGTCAATTCTTCTTCGCATACCTCCACTGAAGCCCTTTACCGGTCGGTTAGCAGCTTCAACAAGATCAAATAGCTCGATGAGTTCATTGGCTCGTTTTTTTGCAGCCGAAGCACCCAGGTGATAAAGCCGGCCAAACATCTCTAAATTTTCAAAGCCGGTTAGTTTTTGATCCACCGCGGAATATTGCCCCGAAACTCCAATCATCCTGCGGATTTTCTCGGGCTCCGCGGTCACGCTTACGCCATCGATAAAAGCTTCACCCGAGGTAGGGGTGGTGAGGGTTGTCAGTATCTTCACAGCGGTTGTCTTACCCGCGCCATTTGGTCCTAAAAGACCCTTGACTGTTCCCTGAGGAATCGAAAGCGATAGCCCGTCTAAGGCCTTGATGTCGCCTGATTTTGACTTGTAGTACTTTTTTAGGTCCTTGGCTTCAATGAAGTTCAATGATCTCTCCTGTTTTATTCAAAAAGCGATGCTGCCAATAGCTCAGAGGGTTTGAATCCGAGCCTTATCCCGGTAAGGATAAATTTCGAATTGGGACACACAGCGGCCTCCCCTTAATTCTGGCAACAAGACTGAGTGCCTATTTATGCCTGCAGGGTAATTGGGGTTCGGTTTCTAAAAGAGGTCTTTTGCGGTGCCATGCAATCTCGGACTTGTCTGATTCGGGCCAGGCTTACTAAGGATGCGCCGCTGTCAACAATTAGCAATTAATTCTTAAGAGTCCGGGCCTCTCCAGTAAAGAAGAAGGCTCCATCCTGAGCGGCGCGATCCATAAACTCAGATTTTATAAATACCGAGGGGGATGTGGTCAAGTCCCACACCTGCAAGAGATTCAAAAAATGTTACGCCCAATCCAGGGCTTCCCCAAAGCCCATCCCATCATCGACCATCGCGGTCACGAAGGCTGTTTCGTCTCCGGCCGGCCGCTGGGCAAGAGTGATCGGCGGGCCAGTACTTATTGCAGGAAGCGTCTTTTCTGAGGGGTGGTCCCTAGCGTTTATCCCAATTGGCATCGATTTGTTTACCACCGATTTTCCGAACCCTTCCTCAGCAAGCCCGTTTTGTTGCAGACCTCATAAACAGCAAAAATCTTTTTATCTTTTTTGATCAGGTTGATTGTAAAAAAAATTGGCTTAAAGTAACGCAAAAACTTGAGATGCCGGGCTCGCTGTTCTTTAAATTATCTGTCCTGCGACCGATTCTTTGAGCAAGGGGTCCTAAAAGACAACGCGGTGTTCACATGCCTTTAGAGTGCTCTACTCTTTGACTAAAGACCACTCGAACTCCAGCCGTAATTACAGCCATAAAGACAGGAGAGCTTTGGCCACCCCTTTTACAAACCTGAAGCCCGCCTATTTTGCCTTGCCGATAGTAGCTTTGGCGCTCTTGGCTGTTTCCTGGAGTGCCGCGGTCCCAACGCTATTGCTTTTTGTCCTTGGTGGGGTGTTGGTCGCTACTGTATTTGTTGCCGTATCTCACGCTGAGGTCATTGCACTCAAGGTAGGGGAGCCCTTCGGTTCTCTCATTCTTGCGGCCGCAGTAACAATCATCGAGGTGGGGATGATTGTGGTTTTGATAATCGACAATCCCGATGCCACCAAAAACCTAGCTCGTGATACCGTCTTTGCGGCCATTATGATTACCACCGGATTGATAATTGGCGGATCGATTCTGATCAAGTCTTTTAGGCTCAAATTCGCAACCTTCAATGCCGAGGGCGCTGTGCCAGCGCTATCGGCTCTCGCATCCCTAAGTATTCTGAGTTTGGTACTACCAACTTTTACTACTTCCACTCCCGGTCCAACTTTCAGCCCAGCCCAACTTGGCTTTGCGGCTATCACCTCACTGGTTATCTACTTAACCTTTGTTGCGATGCAAACCGTTCGGCATCGCGACTTTTTCTTACCGCCTCCCAGAGCGAATATGCCACCGAGCCAAACCGCTCACGTTAGGGCCCCTAGTAAAAAACAGGCACTTTGGAGCGTGGCCGGACTCCTGAGTTCTTTGGTGGCAGTGGTTGGCTTGGCAAAGGTGACAAGCCCAATCATTCAAGGGGCGGTCACCGGTCTGGGGCTACCCCAAATGGTGGTGGCGTTTTCGATTGCGATTGTTGTGTTGTTACCGGAATCCATTTCGGCTCTCAAAGC
The DNA here is from genome assembly GCA_041688475.1 of Aquiluna sp. Classification (GTDB taxonomy): domain Bacteria; phylum Actinomycetota; class Actinomycetes; order Actinomycetales; family Microbacteriaceae; genus Aquiluna. Next base: position 1,058 of record JBDNID010000263.1, on the reverse strand, counting down.
CGCCTATTACGGCCGAACTCAAACCAGCATCAACTTAGCCTTAGGTTCCGCCTTGGCGAGCATAGGCATGACTATCCCAACGATTGCAGTCATCTCTTTGGTGTTCGGTTTTCAGGTGAACCTGGGCCTCGGTGCAACAGAAATATCATTACTGTTTTTAGCGCTTTTTGTTAGCGCACTTACTCTTTTGCCGGGTAAGGCTTCCATCTTGCAGGGTGCTGTGCACTTGAGTATATTTGGCGCCTTTGTCTTGGTCGTTTTCACGCCCTAAGCGCCCCTAGGCAAAATAACCAAATCTGTTGTTTTGGAAGCAGCCTAGTTTTGGCATAACTTGCCAAAAGTCCAAGTTTCGGGCAAAGCATGCAAGAGTGGTTAGGAGCTAAAGGGGGGTTATCTTGAGTAATCAGGATAAAAAGCGAGAAGAAAGCAATCCAGAAGCTGAGGTGAGTCCATCGAAGATGCACGACTCTCAGCCAGAGACGGCGACCGATAAGCAGTACTCCGGGGCCGGCTCTAAGAGTCAAGATCACGCCGAGGGACACTCGGCGCACTCTGACCACGTGGCCCAATTCAGGAGACTTTTTTGGGTAATGCTCCTGGTCGCGATTCCCGTTGTAATTCTTTCTCCGATATTTGCCAGGTTGGTTGGATACGAGTTGCCTAGCCTTGATTGGCTAAGTTGGCTGTCACCAATCTTGGGTAGGGCGATGTATGTCTTTGGGGGCAAGCCCTTTTTGACAGGAGCAATCGATGAGATTCGTGCGAAAAAACCAGGAATGATGCTCTTGATTGGCCTTGCCATCACGGTCGCGTTCTTGGCATCTTGGGGAGCGAGCCTTGGATTGCTAGACAATCGCCTAGATTTTTGGTGGGAGTTGGCACTGCTAATCGTGATCATGCTGCTCGGGCACTGGATTGAAATGAGCTCACTAGCTCAGACAACCTCAGCACTTGATTCCCTGGCAGCGCTGCTGCCAGATGAAGCCGAGCGAGTGGAGGGCGAAGAGGTGGTGGTGGTCTCCCCAGCGATGCTAGAAATCGGCGATGTAATTGTGGTG
>JBDNID010000262.1:0-4561 GCA_041688475.1 Aquiluna sp. | reverse complement strand
TGTTCTCCACTTGTTCCAGAGACTAATTCGCAAATAAAGACGGTCTTGGACAATCATCCTGAGGTGAGCCTGGAAAACTCAAACGAGCTGCTGAATATGCTGAATCCGAGTTTGCGGCTCGGAGAAAAGCGAAAAACGACTCAACTTTGGACTCAGACTCATGGAACGGACGCGATGTTCATCGCGATCCTTAGAAAGGCTTAGGGTGTTTTTATGAAGGTCAACCCCTCGATACTCAGTGCGGATTTCGTGAATCTGGAAGCAGATCTTCTCACCGTATCTGCCGCTGATGCCATTCATGTCGATGTGATGGATAACCACTTCGTGCCAAACCTCACGTTCGGGCCGCAGATGGTCAAGCGATTGCAAGAGGTAACACAGATCCCGCTCGATGTTCACCTAATGATTGAGAATCCAGATCGATTAGCAATTGGATACGCCCAGCTTGGCGTGGCCTCGGTTACCTTCCACCTCGAAGCATCCAAAAATCCCTTAGAACTAGCCCGTGAAATAAAAACAACCGGGTGCAAGGTTGGAGTGGCGCTAAAGCCCGGCACCGACTTGAATCAGCTTCAAGATCTTTTAAGCGAGGTTGATCTTTTATTGGTAATGACTGTTGAGCCGGGCTTCGGCGGTCAAACGCTGATTCCTGAAATGATCGCAAAAGTTTCCGAAGCAAGGAAACTTATAGACGGCGGGCAGCGAGATGTCCAGCTTCAGGTTGATGGCGGGGTTAGCTCCGAAAACATTTACCAACTAGCACTGGCAGGGGCCGAGGTATTTGTGGCCGGATCCTCAGTCTTCAGTCATATAAATCGTAATCAAGCGATCAATAACCTCAGGGCTTTAGCTCTAGAAGGTGGATTGGCTGGGTAACCTTGACACATGAAATCCTTTAATGACCTCTATTCAGAATTATTGGCCAAAGACATCTCTCGACCGGCGGGTTCGGCTAGCTCGGAGTTACTAAATCAGGGCGTTCACGCGATAGGCAAAAAACTTGTTGAGGAAGCAGCCGAGGTCTGGATGGCAAGCGAATACGAATCGGATGAAGCCTTGGCCCTTGAGGCTTCGCAACTTATCTACCACCTTCAACTAATCCTAATAGCAAGAAAAATCCCCATGTCAATGGTCGAGGAGAGGCTCTAATGCTTAGGGTTGCAGTTCCCAATAAGGGCATTCTTTCCGAGTCGGCAATTTCCATGCTCAAAGAAGCTGGTTACGCCGTGAGGAGAGATACTCAAGAACTCCACCTGGTAGACGAGGAAAATCAGATTGAGTTTTTCTACCTAAGGCCCAGGGACATTGCGACCTACGTTGGCTCGGGCTCCTTGGATGCTGGTTTTACCGGTTTGGATCTTTTGCACGACTCAGAATCCAAGGCTCAAGAGATAGCGGATTTGGACTTTGGAGGATCAACTTTTAGGTTCGCAGCCCCCGAATCCGCCGGTTTTTCCCAAATCAGCGACCTGAGCGGTAAGAGGCTTGCCACCGCCTACCCGACTCTTATAACTAGTTTTCTAAAAAAACACGGCGTAAAAGCTGAGCTAATAAAGCTAGACGGCGCGGTTGAATCAGCAGTAAAGCTCGGGGTAGCGGACGCCGTTGCCGATGTGGTTTCGACCGGAAATACCCTGCGCAAGGCGGGCCTCCAGATATTTGGGCCCATAATTTTACGCTCGACGGCAAGACTAATAGCCGCACCCGGTAAGTCAGCCGATGCCGCCAAGTTGCTAAGACGGCTTCAGGGAGTTCTGGTGGCCAGGAAATTTGTGATTTTTGACTTCGATTGTCCGGTTGAGCTTCTGGACCTCGCGGTAGCTGTTACCCCTGGCATCGAGTCTCCAACAATATCCCCTTTAGCAGATGACAAATGGGTTGCCGTGAGGTCGTTGGTCCCAGCCGCAGAGACAAACCAAAAGATGGATGAGCTCTACGAACTAGGGGCGCGCGCAATTTTAGTGAGCGCGATTCACGCAGCGAGAATCTAATGCCCGCAATCCGAATTATTCCGTGTCTGGACGTGGCAGCTGGTCGTGTGGTCAAGGGAGTCAACTTTCAGAACCTTCGCGATAGCGGCGATCCAATAGAACTTGCAGCCAAGTATTTTGATTCTGGAGCTGATGAATTGACATTCTTGGATGTTGCCGCCACAAATGAAAATAGAGGGACAATGCTGCAATTGGTCCAAAGTTGCGCGGAGCAAGTTTTTATTCCATTGACTGTAGGCGGGGGTATCAGGCAACTCTCAGACGTTTCGAAGTTGCTGGCTCACGGTGCCGACAAGGTTTCTGTAGGTTCGGCTGGACTGTCAAGGCCCGCCTTGCTCTCTGAAATTGCCCAGGAGTATGGCTCTCAAGTTCTAGTTATTTCATTGGACATAAAGCGCGCCGATACTAAAAGTGGATTCGGTGTCACCTCAAATGGCGGCCAAATCCTAACCGATAAAGATGCTTTTGAATGGATCAGAGAGGTTCAAGACCTCGGAGCCGGGGAGCTGCTAGTGAACTCGATTGATGCGGATGGCACAAAAGACGGTTTTGATCTTGAACTAATTGAAGCCGTTAGAAAAATTAGCGCGGTGCCCATCATCGCCTCCGGAGGTGCGGGGAAAGTCTCTGATTTTATAGCTGCCGCCCTTGCCGGTGCCGATGCACTGTTGGCTGCAACCGTGTTTCACCAGAGCACCTTCACAATCTCCGATGTAAAAAACGAAATGAGAGCAAAAGGGGTGTCGGTTCGATGAGACCCTTAGATATCAGCAAGGTGAGATTCGATGCAAACGGCCTAGTACCTGTGGTGGTTCAAGATGAGGCGACCAATCAAGTGTTGATGCTGGCCTTCATGAACCTAGATAGCGTTCAAGAAACAGTGCAACTGGGGCAGATGGTCTATTACTCCAGGTCTCGGGCCGCTAGGTGGCACAAGGGATCAACTAGTGGCAATTTTCAAAATGTGAAGTCGCTCTGGCTTGATTGCGATCAGGACACCATCTTGGCCAAAGTCACTCCCACGGGTCCTGCTTGTCATAATGGCACCCACAGTTGCTTTGAGGAGGCCCAGTGATTTCCTTGGATCAAGCTCGGAAACTTACTAGTACATACAACGTGATTCCGCTTAGTAAGAGATTATTTTCGGGCACTGAGACTCCAGTGGGCATCTATCAGAAACTCGCAAGGACTAACCCCAACACCTTTCTTCTCGAATCAGCGGAACAGGGGGTATGGGGTCGCTATTCATTCATTGGACTAAAATCCCGAGGGCAACTAATAGCAGACGAAAAGGGGGTCAGATTCGAAGGTTTAGATTCGGCGCTTCCGGATTCAAGCGGATTACTCGGAAACCCGCTGGAGGCTCTCGAGCAGATGCAAACCGCCTGGCGTTCCTCACCGACAGACTTTCCGCTGAATTCTGGGCTGGTTGGATTTCTCAGCTGGGGAGCGGTGAACTTTATCGAGAAACTGCCAATTTCCAAGCCTGCCGACTATCAAATCCCGCTCTACGCATTCAATCAGTTTTCCGAATTAATCGTTATGGACCACAAGACTGCGGAACTGATTGTGGTGGCGGTGATCCACCTAGAATCCGGGGCCGACCTGGAGTCCAAATACAATTTGGCACAATCTCAAATTCAGGAATTAGTTCTGAAACTGAGTGAGCCCACTCAGTCTTTGATTAGCGAACCGGATTGGCCTGAGCCTAGTTTTATAAAACGCACCGAGAAGGCCGATTACCTGAGTCAAGTAGAAAAAGCCAAAGAGCACGTGCGCTTTGGAGATGTATTTCAGGTTGTTATTTCTCAACGATTTGATCATGAAATTTTAGTAGATGCTCTGGAGGTCTACCGTGCACTGCGTGCTGTGAATCCCAGTCCCTACATGTATCTACTTCGATTTCAGGATGCTCTGGGCGATTTCTCAATAGTTGGATCCTCCCCGGAAGCTCTTGTAAAGATTTCAGGGGAAAGCGCGATTATGCACCCAATTGCCGGCTCACGTCCACGAGGTAAGGACACTCAAAGCGATATTGTTATGGCGGAAGAGTTGCAGAAGGACGAAAAGGAGCGCAGCGAACACCTGATGCTCGTTGACCTCGCGAGGAACGACCTTCTGAAAGTCTGCGACCCAGACTCCGTTCATGTCAGCGAGTACATGCAGGTCCACCGTTTTAGCCACATCATGCACCTGGTTTCCACCGTTGAGGGGCGGCTTCTGGAGGGTATGGGGCCAGTTTCGTGTCTCAGAGCAACCTTCCCGGCTGGGACACTCTCAGGTGCCCCTAAGCCTCGTGCGCTAGAAATTATCCACGAGTTGGAACCGAGCTATCGAGGCCTATTCGGAGGTGTCGTGGGGTATTTTGATTTCCAAGGGAACTCGGATTTGGCAATTGCGATCAGAACCGCCTTGATTCGTGATGGAATTGCTCATGTGCAGGCCGGTGCGGGTATCGTGTTGGATTCAAACCCAGAAAGTGAATATGCGGAAACTGAAGCGAAGGCATCGGTTGTGCTGAGGGCGATTGCGGCTGCGAACGCCATGGGCCATGCGTAGACCTCTAATTC
>JBDNID010000261.1:0-2272 GCA_041688475.1 Aquiluna sp. | reverse complement strand
TCGTCTGTCAGAGTTTGGAAATTCGCTTCTAGGGCATTAACTTCTTTGGAAATGGATTCAAGCTTTTTAATAAGCTTGCCCTCGCCAGCTCGCAGCATTTTGTCAATTATTGACGCCAAGATTTTCTCCTTGAGTTTCGGTGCCAAGTCTAGCCCTCGCTAGAAAAAACTAGATCAGACTTATAACTCCGTAGCTCCAGCCTTGCCGGCGGTATACAACCGCGGCCTGATCAATATTTGAGTCGTGGAATAAGTAGAAATCGTGTCCTACTAACTCCATACGGTCGATGGCCTCTTCGCGAGTCATCGAGACCTTCTCAAATTTCTTGGTCCGTATTACCACGGGAGACACTCCATAATCGGGCTTCTCGAGGTCCTTTACCACTTCAATCTCCCCTGTTATCAGCCTAAGATCTGCAGGCTTCAAGTCGATTGCAGCAAAGTCGCTAGCGGCTAATTCACTGGTGCTGATGTTTTTGTGGTTGCCGCTGATATGAAATTTCTGCTTATCGGAATATCTGCGCAGCCGCTCCAAAAGCTTGCCAAGTGCAACGTCAAAAGCAACAAATTTATCGGAGGCCTGAGCCTCCGCCCGCACCACGTGTCCAGTCTTGTAGACGGTGAGTTCGACCTGATCCTCAACCCCTGATGATTTGCGATGTTCATACCTAGTAACTTTGATGTTGAGCTCTTCGGATTCGGAGGCGAAGCGTTCTATTTTCTGCGACTTTTCCGCAACGTACTCCCGAAATCGGTCTGAGACCGTGAGGTTTTTGGCTGAGATTGTAAGTTCCATTGTGACCTCCTACTAGACATCTGATTCTTATCCCTAACCTACGCTCATATTCACGATTGCGAGTCGATAACCAGAGTTCTTTGAGCTAGGACACAGATTCCTGCCACTTCGGCGCCAGTGGCATGCACCGCTCGAAGCATCTCTTGGAGAGTTGCGCCAGTGGTGAGGACGTCATCAATAAGCAAAACTCTCCGACTCGGTTTGCCTTGATAACAGAATGCACCGGAAAGATTGGCAGCTCTCTGAGGTTGATTTAAGCTGGACTGATCCTTGGTTTGCCGAATCAGCTTGGGAGTTTCGACCGAAAGAGCTTTCACATTCGCGCTGGAAATACTCAATGTTTTTTTTACTAACAATTCGGTCGGGTTGTAGCCACGCTTGCGAAAATTTGCCCTCGACGACGGCGGCACCAAAATAGCGTCGGGCCCAAATTCCGCGACAGCTCTCTCGAAATCCGAGAGCCAGACCTGAGCTAGCCTTGTTGACAACTGAAGCAATCCACGGTCCTTGAATCCGTTGAGGACTTTGCCAAGCTCCGTTTGATAGTCAAAACTACTAATTCCATGCGTCGAATCTAGTTCGAAGGTATTCGGACTGCTCAGCGGAAGACAGCCCTGGCACAAAAGTCTGGGCGGCTTCGAGCAAATCACGCAGCGAGCGGGAAAAACAAACTCCAAAATCTGATCTTTCATGCCGAAAGCCTGGTCTTCGGAGCGTCTCAAAACATGCGAAACCCGGCATTCGTGCACAACTGTGTTTTCCCCTAGATTGTTAGCGCAAAGTTGAAATATCGATTACAGCAGTTTCACTCTGTCGCCAAGTGCCTCCAGAAAGCACCCAGACATCGCCCGCATCCGACAACAGATAGGTGGATGAAGGGGATGGTCCTGGAATAATTTTTACCCCTACGACTGGCGGCATGCTCAATTGAGTGCGAGGGCCATTAAGGGGATAGTCACTCAGCGCAGTGAGCCCGGATGCAGTGCGCTCCAAGATTCTCAAAGTCGAGCCATCTTGCCAATTAAAGCTAAATGCTTGGCCTAGAACTGGAGTGAGCGAATCGGACTCGACAAGCTCAATTGGGTAGCCAGATTGAGATCTTAAAATTGAAAAGATCAGAATCTTTGGGCCATTGGCATCCTGGGCTATTAGCGCGAGCCTGGACCCCTCCGGGCTGAGTGAGCCAAACACACGATCGGAACCTGTTTGCTGAGAAATGTTGCGCTGATTACCGAGTGGGTCAATAACTGTGATTGGATCACTCGCAAGGGCTGGGATTAGCCAAAGAAATCCGTTGACATCGAATTCAAGGTTTTTGATATTGGTGGCATCAGACACCAAAGTATTCTGACTTGATATGCTCGAACTGACGGCCAAATAGACCCCCGAAGCGGTGGCATAGGCCAGCCGGTTAGCATCTGAATCAATTGCAAAGAGCGTCGGCTCAAGCTGATTTACAGCACTCTGAGTGGCACTG
>JBDNID010000041.1:0-5399 GCA_041688475.1 Aquiluna sp. | reverse complement strand
GAACTTCCAGACTCGTCACGCGGTCTTGATGGTTTCGGTTCTACTGGGAGGATTTAAATGGAAAAAATCGCACCGGATAATCGCGCGAAGCTGGGTCCTTTTGATGTCTCAGAGGTTGGCGTGCTGATCCCGTATCTCGATTTTGGCTCGATCAGAATTGCTCCTGGGCAAGACATGCAAATACGTGCCGATGTCGAAGAGTCAACCAAACGCGTCATTGCGCTGACCATTGAAATTGCAGGTCATCGGATCCAGATGCAGGCCTTCGCTTCCAGCAAAGCGGCCGGCATCTGGGGGGACACAATGGCGGCCATTGAATCGGGAATTACGGCGCAGGGTGGCAACTGTGAGAAGCTGTCGGGCCTTCTCGGCCCGGAACTAAAAGCTCAAGTCCATGTGGAAGAAAATGGAAAGAAAGTTCTTCGCGAGTCGCGATTTATCGGAGTGGACGGACCGAGGTGGTTTTTGCGTGGAGTGCTAAGCGGCCCACAACTATATCTTCATACAAACTACGAAGCGTTGATAGACATATTCCGTGCAACTGCTGTGAACCGGGGCAACATTGCAATGCCGCCGGGGGAGTTATTGCCCCTTACCTTGCCTTCGGCCGATGTCTAACCCCGAAAATATAGCCAAGAAGCTCGGGATGGAGCAATCCGAGCAAGGCTACAACCTCAGCAAGCAATCACTCTTAGCCGCAATTGGAGGACCCCTCGGAATAGCGGAAGCAGTTTTGCCTTCGATGCTGTTTTCGATTGTATTTGCAATCACAAAAGCCGCATTGCCATCAGTCGCAGGTGCGGCTGGACTCGCCCTGATCTTTATCCTAATCAGGTTGTTTCAACGTAAACCAGTCACTCAGGCCCTTGTTGGAGCTCTTGCAATCGCTCTAGCGGCCTGGCTCGCTTTGAGAGACGGCGGTCAAGCGGTCGATTACTTCGTGCCGGGCTTCATCACAAACGCAAGCTATGGTTTTGTATTTCTAATCTCAGTTCTAGTCCGCTACCCAATCATGGGTTTTGTGGGCCAGTTTCTCTTCGGTTTGGCTAACTGGCGTAAGACGGATTTTTTGTATCGCAGATTCCAATTCGTAACGCTGGTGTGGGTTGCTTTTTTCTCGCTACGCCTGCTCGTGCAGCTTCCACTCTATTTCTCCAATCAGGTAGAGCTTCTGGCGACCAGCCGAATCATCATGGGAGCTCCAGCATACGCGGGTCTTTTGGCACTGACATGGGTAATGATTCGCAAGATTGCTCAGCCGCAACGGTAGATTAGAGGGGTATCGCTCTGGAGGAAAAGAATATGGCAGCATTTTCAGCGTTTAGAAAAGAGCTCAAGGTCGGCAAAAAGACCTATGAAATCTTCTCTATGTCCCAGCTGGGGGCGCAGAAACTTCCCTACAGCCTAAAAATCCTGCTAGAAAATATGCTGCGAACCCAAGACGGCGAGAACGTCACACAGGCACATGTGGACGCGCTGGTGAATTGGGATCCGCAATCCGAGCCGGATACCGAAATACAGTTTTCCCCGGCACGTGTGGTGATGCAGGACTTCACCGGGGTTCCCTGCATCGTTGATTTGGCAACAATGCGGGAGGCTGTTGTGGCTCTCGGGGGAGACCCACAACAAATCAATCCGCTGGCCCCGGCCGAAATGGTTATCGACCACTCGGTTGTAACCGATGTCGCCGGAACAGCGGATGCCGCTGAAAGAAACGTTGAATTCGAATACCTCAGAAATGCCGAACGATACCAATTCTTGCGCTGGGGGCAAACCGCCTTTGATAATTTCAAGGTCGTGCCCCCGGGAACTGGGATTGTGCACCAGGTCAATATCGAGTACCTGGCCCGCACGATTATGACCAAGGAGCAAGACGGCGTGACAATTGCCTATCCGGATAGCTGCGTCGGAACCGATAGACACACCACCATGGTCAACGGCCTCGGAGTTTTGGGCTGGGGAGTGGGCGGTATTGAAGCCGAAGCTGCGATGCTGGGCCAGCCAGTTTCCATGCTGATACCAAAAGTGGTCGGTTTCAAACTCAATGGGCAAATTCCAACTGGAGCTACCGCGACTGATGTTGTGCTTACCATCACTGAAATGCTTCGGAACCATGGCGTAGTTGGCAGGTTTGTGGAGTTCTACGGCAATTCTGTGGCGAATGTTCCGCTTGCCAACAGGGCCACCATTGGTAACATGTCTCCTGAATTCGGATCTACCGTGGCCATATTCCCGATTGACGGGGTGACGCTGGACTATCTCAGAATTACGGGTCGCGACGAAGATCAAATAGCCCTAGTAGAAGCGTATGCAAAGGCTCAAGGCCTATGGCATGACCCATCAAATGAACCAATTTTCAGCGAATATTTAGAGCTTGATTTAGCCACCGTAGTCCCTTCCATTGCGGGACCCAAAAGACCTCAGGACCGAGTCTCGCTAACCGCAAGCAAGGCGACGTTTGCAGATGACCTAGAGAACTACACCTCTACTTTTTCGCAGCCTACAAAGGTTCATGGAAGTGATTACTCAATCGACAATGGCGCAGTTACGATTGCATCAATCACCTCTTGCACAAACACTTCAAACCCATCGGTCATGCTAGCGGCCGGTCTTTTGGCAAAAAATGCTGTTGCCAAGGGACTGCAATCAAAACCCTGGGTTAAGACCTCACTGGCGCCAGGATCCAAAGTGGTGACCGATTACTACGAGAAATCGGGCCTCAATGTTTCCCTAGACGCCCTTGGCTTTCAAACCGTGGGCTATGGCTGCACAACCTGCATAGGAAACTCCGGTCCACTAAACGAAAACATTTCGGCTGCCGTAAATGAGAACGACCTAGCCGTCACTGCGGTGCTCTCGGGAAACCGGAACTTTGAAGGTCGAATAAATCCAGACGTGAAGATGAATTACTTGGCTTCACCGCCTCTGGTAATTGCCTACGCACTGGCGGGCACTATGGATTTCGACTTTGAATCTGATGCTTTGGGGCAAGACCAAGCCGGCAAAGACGTCTTTTTGAAGGATATTTGGCCCACTCCGCAAGAAGTGCAGAGCACTATCGATTCTTCAATTAACTCTGAGATGTTCACAACGCAGTACGCTTCGGTATTTGAAGGGGACGAACGCTGGAAGGCTATTCCAACCCCTGAGGGCGCAATCTTTGACTGGGATCCAAATTCAACCTACGTGAAAAAGCCACCCTATTTCGATAACATGTCGCTAATTCCCCGTCCGGTTGAAGAGGTCTCCGGTGCGCGGGTCTTGGTTAAGCTGGGGGACAGCGTGACAACCGACCACATCTCCCCCGCAGGCTCAATCAAGGCGGATTCGCCAGCTGGAAAGTATCTGGCAGACCGCGGAGTCTCAAGGGTCGATTTCAACTCTTACGGTTCAAGGCGAGGTAACCACGAGGTAATGATTCGCGGAACTTTCGCGAATATCAGGCTCCGGAAACAGCTGCTAAAAGATGTAGAGGGTAGCTATACCCGAGCCTTTACGACCCCTGATGGACATCAGTCCTTTATCTACGATGCGAGCAAAAACTACATAGACCGGCATGTGCCACTGGTGGCCTTAGCAGGCAAAGAGTACGGCTCTGGCTCATCCCGCGACTGGGCGGCGAAGGGAACCTCTTTGCTAGGTATCAAGGTAGTGATTGCCGAGAGCTTCGAGCGGATACACCGGAGCAATTTGATTGGCATGGGAGTCTTGCCGTTGCAATACCCGGTGGGCCAAACAGCCGCCACTTTAGGACTAGATGGCACTGAAGAGTTCGACTTCACGGGAATTGCTCAATTGAACGACGGCACGACTCCAAAAACAGTGCACGTGCTCGCGCAGCCCACTTCGCATTCTCCATCTGGCAAGCCAGTTATTGAGTTCGATGCCATAGTTCGTATCGACACCCCGGGCGAGGCGGATTACTTCCGAAACGGTGGAATTCTGCAATACGTACTTCGAAGCATGGTCGCGTAGGAATCTCTAGAAGATTGATTGGGTTGTCTGAGAAATGAGCATTTTGAAGAAGATTTTGGGTCCTAGAGACCTCGACGCTTTGAGTGACTCCGAATTAACCATTTTGTGTAAGGAGTTGCGAGACTACCTAATCGATTGTGTTTCCAAAACTGGAGGCCACCTGGGGCCCAATCTTGGGGTAGTTGAGACCACCGTAGCAATCCATCGGGTATTTAACTCGCCGATAGATGCGATTGTTTTCGATACCGGCCACCAGTCTTATGTTCATAAACTTCTGACTGGTAGGCAGGATTTTTCAAGACTTAGACAAAAGGGCGGCATAGCTGGCTACCCGCAACGCTCAGAGTCCGAGCATGACATCGTGGAGTCCTCACACGCTTCTTCCTCTCTATCTTGGGCCGACGGTATTTCTCGAGCTTTCACCGCGACCGGGCAGACGGATCGCCACGTGGTTGCGGTAATAGGCGATGGGGCGCTCACCGGCGGAATGGCCTGGGAGGCTCTAAACAACATCACCGATGACAACGATCGCAATTTGGTGATCATAGTAAATGACAATGGACGATCTTATGCACCAACAATTGGTGGGTTGGCCAAGACCCTGAATGCCATTCGGATCGAGCCTTGGTACCGCAAGGGCTACCGAGTATCTGAAAGGTTTTTTGGAGAATTCGGACCCCTTGGACACTCTATTTTCAAAGGAATCCACGCTGCTGGTCAGGCTGTGACTCAAGATCTAAGTTCAAAAGGCATTTTTCCCAATCTCAACATTCAATACATTGGTCCCATTGATGGTCACAATCTTAAAGAAATGGAAGCCGCGCTCTCCAAAGCTAAAAAATACGGGGCACCGGTAATTGTGCACGCAATCACCCAAAAGGGGAAGGGCTACGATCCGGCACTGAGTGATGAGGCCGACCAGTTCCACGCCGTCGGACAGATTGACATAGTTAGTGGCCAACCGCTCAAGGCGTCAAGCTCAGTTTCATGGACCAAAGTCTTCGCTCAAGAAATGGTTCAACTGGCAGATCACAACGACAAGCTAGTGGCGATCACAGGAGCGATGTTGATCCCGGTCGGCCTAAATGAAATGGCCGCCAAGTACCCAGACAGGGTCTTCGACGTTGGAATAGCAGAGCAACATGCAGTTACGGCCGCCGCGGGGATGGCCTACGGGGGACTTCATCCCGTAGTGGCAATCTATTCAACATTTTTAAATCGAGCCTTTGATCAACTTTTGATGGATGTTGCCCTTCATAAGGCTGGTGTTACTTTCGTACTAGATCGAGCGGGAATCACCGGACCCGATGGCGCCTCTCACCACGGGGTTTGGGATTTATCAATTTTGCAAGTTGTGCCGGGCATAAGAATCTCGGCACCTCGTGACGAATCATCGCTGCGAGAACAACTCGGGGAAGCGGTAG
>JBDNID010000260.1:0-6815 GCA_041688475.1 Aquiluna sp. | reverse complement strand
GCGTGTGGGTTCGACTCCCATCTCCGGTACAAAAAAGTGGCGGGGGATTGTTCCACCGCCACTTTTTTCTTTAATTCTGCTAGCTTGCGTAGCCCGGAGCCGCTTGATTCACAGCGTCCCCTACTCGGTGAACGCGCAGACTATTGGTTGAACCTGGTATTCCAGGAGGAGAACCCGCAACAATTACGACCTCGTCCCCAACTCGACACTTGCCCGAGGCTAGAACAATCTCGTCTACCTGTTTGATCATGTCATCGGTGTGCTTTACCGGATCCGCCTTGAAGGTAGTTGCTCCCCAGACTAGAGACATCTGGCGGCGAACTTCTTCATTGGGCGTGAAGGCGAGGATTGGTATTCGGGAACGGAGCCTGGATACTCTCTTTAGAGTGTCTCCTGACTCGGTGAATACGCACACATACTTGGAGCCCAAAAGCTCCGCAATGTCCATTGCGGCCCGAACCACAGCTCCCGAATGGGTGTGTGGCTTGGTGCCCAGCTGAGGGATCCGCTCGAGTCCGTTCTCTTCAGTCGATTCGATGATTTTTGCCATGACTTGAACCGTTTCGAGCGGGTACTCGCCAATTGAGGTTTCGCCAGAAAGCATCAGAGCATCTGCACCATCGAGCACCGCGTTCGCGACGTCGGAGGTCTCGGCACGCGTTGGTCGAGACGCAGTAATCATGCTCTCAAGCATTTGGGTTGCCACAATGACCGGCTTTGCCCATCGTCTTGCAAGCTCAACGGCGCGCTTTTGCACGAGCGGCACTTGCTCCAGAGGAAGCTCCACACCTAGGTCACCGCGGGCTACCATAACGCCATCGAATGCATCGATGATCTCTTCTAGGGCTGCAACCGCCTGAGGCTTTTCGATCTTTGCAATTACCGGCAGGAAGGTTCCCTCTTCGGCCATGATCTCGTGCACTCGAACTAAGTCTTTGGCATTTCTCACAAAACTCAAGGCGATCATGTCGGCGCCCAGCTTTAGGGCCCAGCGGAGATCGACCTCATCCTTCTCGCTCAGAGCCGGCACGTTGACCGCAACTCCTGGCAGGTTAATTCCTTTGTTGTTGGAAACTTGCCCACCAAATTCGACTACGCAGGTCACGGTAGTTGCATCTACGGCTGTGGCTCTGAGTCCCACTCGGCCGTCGTCTATTAGCAGCTCATCGCCAGGCTTCACGTCTCCGACGAGACCCTTGTAAGTGGTGGAGCAAATGTTTACATCACCCACAATGTCGTCGATGGTGATCTTGAAGGTGGCTCCATTTACCAGCATGACTTTACCCTCTGCGAACTGGCCCAGACGAATCTTTGGCCCTTGCAGATCCACCAAAATACCCACCGGCTTATTCAGATCGCTTGCGGCTTTGCGGATTGTTGCATAAACGGCCTCATGAACCGAGTGGCTGCCGTGACTTAGGTTCAGCCTTCCGATATCAACCCCCGCTTCAATGATTGATCTCGCCATGTCGTAATCTGCAACTGCAGGGCCAAATGTGGCCACAATCTTCGCGCGTCTCATTTTGCTTATTACTACCTATTCTTAAATTTAGCTGTAGACCGAAATTGGCCTATCAGTGGGCTTCACAGGAAAGGGAAGCTCTGTCTCGCCTTCGAGAAATTCATCAATCGCGGCAGCGGCGGCGCGACCCTCCGCTATGGCCCAAACAATCAGTGATTGCCCACGACCTGCGTCACCAGCAACAAATAATCCGTCTGAAACCTTATAGCGATTATCCCTTGCAACATTACCTTTAGCGTCAAGCGGTGCATGGAGCTGTTCGGAAATGTTAGTTGTCTCAGGACCCACAAAGCCTAGGGCCAAAAACACTAGGTCCGCAGGGATGACATGCTCGGTTCCGGATTTCGGCAGTCTTTTGCCGTCAATAAACTCTGTTTCCGCTACCTTGATGCCGACCAGGCGACCATTTTCGCCTATGAACTCGACCGTGGATTGCTTATACAACCGCTCGCCGAATTCCTCGTGGGCACTTGTGACCTCAAAAAGGTTAGCAACCATTGGCCAAGGTTGGTTCTCTCCTCGCTCATCACCAGGCTGATTTCCGATTGCAAGTGTGTTGACACTGAGCGCACCTTGCCTAGTGGCGGTGCCAAGACAGTCAGCACCCGTGTCTCCCGCCCCAAGGATTACGACATGTTTGCCATCGGCTGTTAGCTGCTCATTAACCTTGTCCCCCGCAACTGTTTTATTGGATTGGACTAAGTAATCCATGGCGTAGTGAACCCCTTGAAGCTCCCGACCGGGAACCTCCAAGTCTCGAGGAACCATAGCTCCAGTGGCAATCAGGACCGAGTCATAGCGCTTTTGAAGGTCACCCCAGCTTATGTCAACTCCGATATCCACCCCTGTTCTAAACCGAGTTCCCTCTGCCTCCATCTGCTCAATGCGCCGGTCGATGTGGGATTTTTCCATCTTGAAATCTGGAATACCGTATCTAAGCAGCCCGCCAATTCGATCATCTCGTTCGAAAACTGCCACCGTGTGACCGGCTCTTGTTAGCTGCTGCGCGGCTGCAAGCCCCGCAGGCCCGGAGCCCACCACCGCAATAGTTTTCCCGGTGAGTCTTTCTGGGATTGAGGGAACCACGAACCCAGCATCGAAGGCATCGTTGATGATTGACACTTCGATCTCTTTTATTGTTACCGCTGGTTGACTGATGTTCAGAACGCAGGCACTTTCACAAGGCGCCGGGCAGAGACGTCCCGTGAATTCAGGGAAATTGTTGGTGGCATGCAATCGGTCGATTGCTTCTCTATTGCGACCTCGATGCGTTAGGTCGTTCCACTCAGGAATCAGATTTCCTAGCGGGCAGCCGGCGTGGCAAAAAGGAATTCCGCAATCCATGCAGCGGCCTGCTTGCTCTTTGATAACACCGCTTGATCTCTCCTCGTAAACCTCTTTCCAGTCCTTTATTCGAACCGAAACCGGCCTCCGAACCGCGGTTTCGCGATCGGTAACCTTCAAAAAGCCTCTTGGGTCAGCCACGAGTCACCTCCAATATCTTGGTCCAGACCTCTTCGCCATCCAGCTCAAGGCCATCAACCGAAGCATTTTTTTGAATCTGCATGACCGCGGCATAATCCCTCGGCATGACCCGAACAAAGTTCTCGATTTCTTGATCGAAATTGCCCAGCATCTTTTGAGCTAAAACAGACCCAGTATTTTGGATGTGCGTTTCCAGAAGGTCTCCGAGATCCGCTGTGTCGTATTGATCCAGCTTTGTAATTTTCAGCTCTCCGGATTGGAGAGCTTCCCGATTCACCCTGGTTTCTGAAAGTCGGTAGACATACGCAACTCCGCCGGACATTCCTGCACCGAGGTTTATACCGGTTCGGCCTAAAATCAGCACCTTTCCACCCGTCATGTATTCCAAGGCGTGATCTCCGACTCCTTCGACCACGGCGGTGGCTCCTGAGTTTCGAACCATAAAACGCTCACCCACGATGCCGTTTAGATAAATCTCACCAGAGGTGGCACCGTAGCCAATTACGTTTCCAGCAATCACATTTTCCTGAGCCTGGAATCCGGCATTTCTCGATGGCCGGGCGCTAATTCGACCTCCAGAAAGCCCCTTACCGACATAATCGTTGCAGTCACCTTCAACCGAAATCGAAATACCCCTCGGGATAAATGCTCCTAGTGATTGGCCTGCGGAGCCATTTAGCGTGAGCTTCAATGTCCCGGGTTCGAGTCCCTGTTCCCCCCAGCGCTTGGTTAGCTCGTTGCCTAGCATCGTTCCGATGGCCTGGTTCGTGTTATTAATTTTCCTAATAATTTCGACTGGCTCACCGTTTTCCAAGGCTTCCAGAGTTTCCTCCAACAACGGGAAGTCAAAGTGCTCCTCGAGTTGGTGGTCCTGGGTGGTTTTGCTGCTTAGATTTTGGTCTGTACCCAGTTCTTTGCCCGCAAAGATTGGTGAAAGGTCAAGCCCGTCACCCTTCCAGTGCTTAATGGCTCGGTTGGCATCAAGCAGCTCAACGTGTCCGATTGCCTCTTCGAGGGTCCTAAAGCCCAGTTCGGCGAGATGCTCCCTAATTTCCTGAGCTAAAAACTCGAAGAAATTCACGATGTGCTCAGCTTGGCCCGTGAAGCGCTCACGAAGTTCTGGGTTTTGAGTCGCTACCCCCACCGGGCAAGTGTCAAGATGGCACACCCGCATCAAGATGCAGCCACTCACTACAAGTGGTGCAGTTGCGAAACCAAATTCCTCTGCACCCAAAAGCGCTGCGATAACAACATCGCGACCAGTCTTCATGGAGCCATCGACCTGAACAACAATTCGATCCCTAAGGCCATTAATCAAGAGGGTTTGCTGGGCTTCTGCGAGGCCTAGCTCCCAAGGGGTGCCGGCGTGTTTGAGCGAGTTCAGAGGGCTCGCCCCAGTTCCGCCATCGTGACCAGATATCAAAACCACATCCGCCTTGGTCTTAGCTACTCCGGCGGCAACAGTGCCAACTCCGAACTGGCTAACCAATTTCACATGGATGCGGGCTTCGCGATTTGCTCGCTTTAGATCAAAAATCAATTGCTTGAGATCTTCAATTGAATATATGTCATGGTGCGGTGGGGGTGAAATAAGACCCACTCCAGGGGTGGAGTGTCGAAGGTCCGCTATCCATGGGTAAACCTTATTTGGCGGTAATTGGCCGCCCTCACCTGGTTTAGCGCCCTGCGCCATTTTGATCTGAATGTCATCCGCGTGAGTCAAATACATCGATGTCACACCAAAACGACCCGAAGCGACCTGTTTGACTCTGCTGCGGCGCTGGGGGTCTAGAAGTCGCTCAACCGACTCGCCACCTTCTCCAGTGTTGCTCCTGGCCCCAATGCTGTTCATTGCGATGGCTAGAACTTCGTGTGCCTCCGGCGAAATTGAGCCCATGGACATGGCCCCAGTGGAGAAGCGCCTAACGATACTGGATACCGGCTCGACCTCGTCTATTGACACCGCAGGTCTCATCCCGATGTTGAACTTAAAGAGTCCGCGGATTGTCATTAGCCGCTCTGATTGATCGTCCACGGCACGCGTATATTCCTTGAAAATGTCGTAGCGCTTGGCCTTGGTGGAGTGTTGCAACTTAAAAATTGTCTCTGGGTTAAATAAGTGTGGCGGGCCATCTCGGCGCCACTTCATTTCGCCGCCGACCTCTAGAGGCAAATGAACTCGGCTTGCACCCTCAACTGGATAGGCAGCTAGGTGCCTCTTCTCAATCTCGGTGTGAAGTATCTCAAGGCCCACGCCTCCGAGCTTGGTGATGGTGCCGGTGAAGTAAGTGTCCACCAGGTCTTGGCTTAGCCCAATGGCCTCGAAGCATTGCGCCCCCGAGTAGGAGGAAACGGTTGAAATCCCCATTTTCGACATCACCTTTAGAACGCCCTTACCCAACGCCTTGACCATGTTTTTACTAGCTTGTTCCTGAGTCACACCTTCGATGAGGCCCTTTGCCACCAGATCCTCGGCTGTTTCCAGGGCTAAATAGGGATTGACTGCAGAGGCGCCATAGCCGATCAGTGCGGAGACGTGGTGCACGTCTCTCGCATCGCCGGATTCAATAACCAGCCCGGCCCTTGTTCTAGTGCCGTGCCTAATTAGGTGGTGGTGAATGGCCGAGCAAAATAGCAGCGAGGGAATTGGTGCTAGCTCTCGGTTTGAATTTCTGTCCGATAGCAAGATGAAGGTCGCGCCGGAAGCCAGAGCCTCGTCAACTTCTAGGAACATCTCATCAAGACGAGCTTGAAGCGCTTGCGCACCATCATCTACCCGGTATAAGCATGAAATCGTGACTGCTTTGCCAATATTATTGGCGCGATCGATGTGCTTAATTTTTGCAAGCTCATCGTTGGTGAGGATTGGAAAATCCAACACCATCTGCTTTGCATGCTCGGGAGTTGCGCTCAATAGGTTCAAAACCGGACCGATTGCCGTGGACATCGAGGTAACAACCTCTTCGCGAATCGCGTCAAGTGGCGGATTCGTGACCTGAGCAAACTGCTGAGCAAAATAGTCGAATAGCAATCTCGGCCTATCTGAGATGGCAGCTATCGGTGTGTCGGTACCCATCGCTCCCAGTGGCTCCTGGCCGGCTCGAGCCATTGGCGAAATGAATTCTTTGAGATCCTCTTCAGTGTAACCAAAGGCCCTTTGGCGACGGTTGACTGATGCGGAGGAGTATCGAATGTGTTCGCGCTCGGGTAGATCCCTGAGGTTGATCATTTCGGCTTCGAGCCACTTACCCCAGGGCTCTAGAGCTGCGACTTCGCTTTTGATCTGCTCGTCTTCGATGATTGTGCCACTTGCGGTGTCTATCAAAAACATCTTGCCGGGTTGCAATCTTCCCTTGCGCACAATTCGCTCTGGAGCGATGTCTGCTACGCCAATTTCGCTGGCCAAAATAACAAAACCATCGTCTGTGACCACGAACCTGCCCGGTCGTAGACCATTTCTATCCAATGTCGCCCCGACCAGGGTTCCGTCGGTAAAGATAACCGCCGCCGGACCATCCCACGGCTCCATTATCAAGCTGTGGTATTCGAAGAAGTCTCGTAGCCCCGGATCCATGTCCAATTGGTTTTCCCAAGCCCCGGGTATCATCATCATCATGGCGTGCGGGAGTGATCTGCCAGAGAGAACTAATAGTTCTAAGACCTCGTCAAAAGACGCTGAATCGGATGCGCCGCCGGAAACAATTGGCTTGAGTTGCTCGATATCACCCAGGAGTTCGCTTTTTAGCTGAGACTCCCTAGCCCGCATCCAGTTTGCATTTCCCTTGACCGTGTTGATTTCGCCATTATG
>JBDNID010000259.1:0-2582 GCA_041688475.1 Aquiluna sp. | reverse complement strand
GCCCAAGGCATCAGGGATATTTTTGACATTTCCCCAACTGCCACAATCAGTGACTGGGAGAACATCGCGTCAAGAATGCGCAAGGTCTCAACCAGCCTCGAGGGCTATGGCCGCAGCCTCAGGATTTCGACAGAAAATAACGACGCTCCCGCGAAAAGGCAACTCGAAGAAGTAATCAACCAGGCAGCGCAGATTACCTCTGAAAACGGCTTCTTCAGAACCTTTGCAGCATCGGCAAAAGCCGGTGCTGGTGCACTACCTGAGTCGCTCAAAAAAGAACTAATTGAAGCGGCTGAGTCTGCGACCAAGGGATATGCCGAGTTCAGCGAAACCCTTAAAGAGATTGATGCAGCTTCGAACACCCCTGACGCCATTGGCAAAGAGCGCTACCAAATGCTCTCTAAAAGCTTTTTGGGTGCCACCGTGGATCTTGATGAGACTTATCAGTGGGGCATCGAAGAACTAGCCAGAATCGTTGCCGAGCAAACTGAGGTGGCAAACCAGATACTGTCAGGTGCCAGTGTCGAAGAGGCAATTAAGCACTTGGAAAATGACCCCTCCACCAAGTTGCACGGCACCAAGGAATTGCAAAAGTGGATGCAAAAGCTAAGCGACAACGCGATTGAAGCACTGGGTGGAACTCACTTTGAGATTGCAGAACCACTCAAAAAGCTCGAGTGCATGATTGCGCCCACCCAACACGGCGGCATTTATTACACCGGTCCCTCAGACGACTTTTCGAGACCCGGCAGAATGTGGTGGTCAGTCCCAGTGGGTGTCACAGAGTTTGACACCTGGCGAGAAACCACAACTGTTTATCACGAAGGTGTTCCGGGTCACCACCTTCAGGTCGCACAGGCCACCTATGTGCGCGACACTTTGAATGCTTGGCGCAGGCTTGCGTCCTGGACCTCGGGTCACGGAGAAGGCTGGGCACTTTATGCCGAAAGACTTATGGAAGAGCTCGGCTTTTTGAATAACCCAGCGGATCGACTAGGAATGCTTGATGGTCAAAGAATGCGTGCAGCTCGGGTCGTTCTAGACATCGGAGTGCACCTTGGTAAAGACCGCCTGGACGGCGAGGGTGTTTGGGATTTCGACTACGCACTCGATTTCATGGAAAAAAACGTGAACATGTCTAAGGAATTCGTTCGCTTTGAAGTCACCCGGTATTTCGGCTGGCCAGGCCAAGCACCAAGCTATAAGGTCGGACAGCGCATTTGGGAACAGATTCGTGATGACTACAAAGCTCGCAAGGGTAAAGCTTTTGACATCAAGGAGTTCCACAAAACTGCTCTGAATCTTGGTGGATTGGGTCTAGATACCCTCGAAAAGGCAATGGCTCGGGCCTAGCGGTTCGTTAGGCTTTGAAACATGTCTAAAGTCTTAGCCTCATTACCCATCGGTCAAAAAGTTGGCATCGCATTCTCAGGAGGTCTTGACACCTCGGTGGCAGTGGCCTGGATGCAGGAAAAGGGTGCAATCCCCTATGCCTACACGGCTCACCTTGGTCAATACGACGAGGATGACATCGAGTCGATTCCTAAGCGCGCAACCGAATACGGTGCCACCGCCGGAAGACTTGTGGACTGCCGGGATTCACTAGCCGAAGAGGGCCTAGTAGCCATCGCCTGTGGTGCGTTTCACATTCGCACCGGTGGCAAGGTCTACTTCAATACCACCCCTTTGGGCCGAGTTGTCACAGGAACCCTGTTGGTCCGAGCCATGCAAGAAGATGGCGTTGAGATTTGGGGCGATGGCAGCACATATAAGGGCAATGACATTGAGCGTTTCTACCGCTACGGGCTATTGGCAAACCCGAATCTAAAGATTTATAAGCCCTGGTTAGACGAGGATTTTGTTGCCGAACTTGGTGGCCGGCACGAGATGAGCGAGTGGCTCCAGGCCAGAAAGCTCCCGTACCGCTCATCGCAAGAAAAGGCCTATTCAACCGATGCCAACATGCTTGGAGCAACCCACGAGGCCAAGTCTTTGGAGTTTTTAAATACTTCTTATGAGATAGTCGAACCAATCATGGGCGTCAAGTTCTGGGATGAGAGTCTCAAGATTGAGACTGAAGATGTAAAAATCACATTCGTTCAGGGTCGACCGGTCGCAATCAATGATCAGGAGCTGAGCTCCGCGGTCGATGTGATTATGAAAGCTAATCAGATTGGCGGTCGTCACGGCCTAGGCATGAACGATCAAATTGAAAACCGCATCATCGAAGCCAAAAGCCGTGGAATATACGAAGCGCCAGGCATGGCACTTCTGCACATTGCTTACGAGAGGCTGATGAGCGCAATTCACAACGAAGACACTATTGCGAACTATCACCAAGAGGGTCGACGGATGGGAAGGCTGCTTTATGAAGGCCGCTGGCTAGACCCCCAGACTCTAATGCTTCGAGAATCACTCATGAAGTGGGTGGCCAGTGCCATCAATGGCAACGTCACAATTCGATTGCGCCGCGGCGACGACTACACAATCATAGACACCCAGGGCGAAGGCTTTAGCTACCACCCTGAGAAGCTTTCTATGGAGCGTAACCAAGACGAGGCCTTCGGCCCCGCCGACCGCAT
>JBDNID010000258.1:0-8013 GCA_041688475.1 Aquiluna sp. | reverse complement strand
GGCGGCCTCTTCGCCGGTCATTCCCTCCGGGTCTCTAAACGGGTAACTCATTGGTGCGTGGTGCACGCTTCCGGCTAGTGGGCCGAATCCTGTTCCGTAGGGGTGCATCTTGAAGTTCATCGACATCGTTAGATTTGTGCGACCGTGATATGCGTGGTCAAAAACTGCAATCTCGGTTCGGCCGGTCGCCTTGCGAGCGACCTTCACAGCATTCTCTACCGCTTCAGCGCCCGAATTAAAAAATGCGGCCTTCTTTTTGAAAGTTCCTGGGGTGTGCTTTGTGATGATTTCGGCAACTTTTACATAGGGCTCGTAGGGCGCAACAGTGAAGAGTGTGTGGGTAAGTTTGGCAACCTGGTGCTGAACTGCCTCCACCACTCCCTGGCTGGTATGACCAATGGTCACTACTCCGATGCCGCTTCCCATGTCGATGAACTGATTGCCATCAACATCGCGCAGAATGGCCCCGTGGGCTTCATCCATGAATACCGGGAGAGCGGTGCCCACCCCAGCAGAAATAACTTCCATCCGGCGTTTTTGCAGCGCGATAGAGTTTGGCCCTGGAATTGCTGTCACAAGATTTCGTTTTTGCTCAATGGTCATAAGCTCTATTGTAGCTTCTTTGAGTGTTTTTAGCGCTCCGGAGTTCGCGATTCGCACATGGTTCTAAGCTTGCGGAATGCGTTCAGTGATAGTTCTCGGATCCACAGGGGCAATCGGCACTCAGGCCCTAGAGGTTATAGAGCAGAACCCCGAATTGTTTAAACTGGTAGGAATTTCAGGTCTGAAAAATGAAGACCTACTTGAATCTCAGCGCGATAAGTTCGGATTGTCGAGATCGCATGCTGTTCTAGGCACTCAGGCCGCTACTGATTTGGTGCAAAGTATTCGGGCCGATGTTGTCCTAAACGGAATCACCGGGTCGGCTGGGCTAATGCCGACTTTGGCCGCTTTGGATTCCGGCAAGCAGCTGGCCCTTGCAAATAAAGAGTCTCTGATTGTGGGCGGCACTCTGGTAACCAAACTCGCCGCCGTGGGGCAAATCCTGCCAGTGGATTCTGAGCATTCCGCGATAGCACAGGCGCTTAGGTCGGGTTCAAATAGTGAAGTAAAAAAACTTATTCTCACAGCATCTGGGGGACCGTTTCGCGGCTTCAGCCGCCAGCAGTTGGCCTCTGTAACACCGGCCCAGGCGTTGAAGCATCCGACTTGGGATATGGGCAAAGTAGTGACCACAAATTCGGCAACATTGGTGAATAAGGGACTCGAAATAATTGAGGCGCATCTGTTATTTGATCTTCCCTTCGAGCAAATAGAGGTAACCGTTCATCCGCAGTCGATCGTGCACTCGATGGTTGAATTTGTTGACGGCTCGGTGCTAGCTCAATGCTCGCCGCCAGATATGAAACTACCGATTGCGATAAGTCTGAATTGGCCCAACCGAGTCCCTGGCGTTAGCCCGGCCCTTGACTGGACCAAAGCCCACGACTGGCAATTTGAGCCGCTTGATGAAGAGGTTTTCGGCTCAGTCGCTGTGGCTCGACAGGTTGGAAAAGCTGGGCTGACTTACCCAGCAGTATTCAACGCCAGCAACGAACAAGCGGTGGAGGCTTTTCACCAGGGCAAGATTGGGTTTTTAGAGATCCTTGAGATTATTAAACAAACGGTTGATCTTCATAAAGCCGAATCGGAACTGACTCTCGAGGGAGTCTTGCAGGCTGAGGTTTGGGCAAGGAAAACCGCTGATTCGCTGATAGCAAAGCGCAGTTCCTGATCTTAGAAGGTAGCCTTTACAGGTGGTAGACACCCTGCTTTATATCCTTGGCATTTTGATTGTGCTGGTGGGCATCGCGCTATCTATCGGATTGCACGAGATTGGCCATCTTTTGCCTGCTAAGGCATTCAAAGTGCGGGTCAAGCAGTACATGGTTGGCTTTGGCCCGACGGTAAAATCTTTCACTCGCGGGGAAACTGAGTATGGCCTTAAGGCTTTTCCGCTCGGTGGATATATTTCAATGGCGGGCATGTACCCCCCAGAGACAAAGCCCTATAAAGGTCCATTCTCGAACTGGATAAACGAGGCGCGAGTAGAGGTTAGAAAAGAAATTCTTGCAACTGACAATAATCGTCAGTTCTACCAACTTTCAGCTCCCAAAAAGTTAGTCATTATGCTCGGTGGCCCGGTCATGAATCTACTGCTCGGGGTGGCTCTAATAATAACTGCGCTGTCAGGGCTGGGGGTTAATCAGCCTTCGATGAGCGTGAATCAAGTGTTTGATTGCATAGAAGCGGACCAGCAGGGCAACTGTCCCGCTAACGTTCCCGAGTCGCCCGCATCCGCTGGCGGTCTCATGGCAAACGACACAATCACAGCCATTAACGGCAATCCCGTCTTGAATTGGGACGAAGCTATTTCGATAATGAATCAATCCCCGGGCAGCCCTGTGAGGCTCGAGGTCAGGCGCTTGGGTGAGCTGACCACTATCTCGGTCGCTCCAGTTTTCACTGAGCGTCAGGTTTTCTCAGAGACTAACTTGCCCTTGAAGGACGAAGCTGGTCTCCCTCTAACAGAACTTCGGCCAATATTTGGCTTTCAATTTAAGTCTGAATTGCAACCGCTGTCGTTGGGCGAATCTTTAAGCTACGCCGGAAACATGACCGTTAGTACTTTGGGCTTTATTCTGCAATTGCCCGCTCAAATCTGGCAGGTTGGAAGTTCGGCTCTGGGCCTAAGTGATCGCGACCCGATGGGTGCGGTATCAATAGTGGGGGTTGGGCAACTGGCAGGTGAGCTTACGGCTACTGATGCGATTGGTATCGACGCCAAGCTGGCTTCACTATTGATGTTGATCGGCTCTTTGAATTTGGCGCTATTCGCCTTCAACCTGATTCCTCTTCTGCCGCTGGATGGCGGTCACGTTCTCGGAGCGCTCTACGAAGGGGCAAAACGTCGCACCGTGAAGTTGGTAACCAAAAAAGATCCGGGCCCAATCGACACCGCCAGGGCCCTGCCGTTGGCCTATGCGGTTTGGGCGCTACTAATATTGGTAGGGATTTTGTTTATCACGGCCGATTTTATTAACCCGATTCGCCTGGGTTAGGAAGCCAAACGGTTAGTTCGTTGTTTATGCTTTGTTGCATCTCGAGAGGAAAATAAGTGCCTGCTGTAAACCTGGGTCTTCCAAAAGGTCCGCCGCCAACAATCTCCCCTAGACGAAAGACTCGCCAGATCATGGTGGGTAAACTTGGGGTCGGAAGCGAATCTCAAATTTCAGTGCAGTCAATGACTACCACTCAAACCACAGACATTAACGGCACCCTGCAGCAAATCGCAGAGTTAACCGCTACCGGCTGCGACGTGGTTAGGGTGGCTGTTCCTACACAAGACGATGCAGATGTGCTGCGAATTATCGCCAAGCGCTCTCAGATTCCAGTCATTGCAGATATTCACTTTCAGCCCAAATACGTTTTCGCGGCAATTGATGCTGGTTGTGGTGCGGTTAGGGTCAACCCGGGCAACATTCGCAAGTTCGATGATCAAGTGGGTGCAATTGCCAAGGCAGCGAAAGACGCCGGTATTTCCCTGAGAATCGGTGTCAATGCGGGCTCGCTAGATCCGAGATTGCTCGCCAAATACGGCAAACCAACCGCCGAGGCCCTAGTTGAGTCTGCACTGTGGGAAGCCCAGCTTTTTGAGGAGCACGATTTCCACGACTTCAAGATTTCGGTAAAGCACAACGACCCGGTCGTGATGGTGAAGGCCTACGAGATGCTTGCGGAGCGCGGCGACTGGCCACTGCACCTTGGGGTC
Organism: Aquiluna sp.; assembly: GCA_041688475.1. Lineage (GTDB taxonomy): Bacteria > Actinomycetota > Actinomycetes > Actinomycetales > Microbacteriaceae > Aquiluna. Next base: position 4,202 of record JBDNID010000258.1, on the reverse strand, counting down.
ACAGAGGCCGGCCCCGCATTCCAGGGAACCATTAAGTCGGCAGTAGCCTTCGGGGCACTCTTGTCCCGTGGAATTGGCGACACCATCAGGGTTTCGCTTTCAGCCCCTCCTGTAGAGGAAATCAAGGTCGGGTTCCAGATCCTTGAATCACTAAATCTTCGTCCAAGAAAGCTCGAGATTGTTTCGTGCCCAAGTTGCGGTCGTGCTCAGGTGGATGTTTACACCCTCGCGAACGATGTCACTGAAGGGCTAAAACACCTTACGGTTCCAATCCGAGTCGCAGTTATGGGCTGTGTTGTGAATGGACCGGGTGAAGCTCGTGAAGCTGACCTTGGAGTGGCGTCTGGAAACGGTAAGGGACAGATTTTTGTCAAGGGTGAAATCATCAAGACGGTGCCTGAATCTGAGATTGTAAAAACCTTGATCGAAGAGGCCAATCGCATCGCCGCTGAAATGGACCCGTCCATTTCTGGCACAGCGCAAGTCACGACCTCCGACAAATAGCTAATATTGAGCTCATGCCCATACGCCTGAGTTCTTTATTTTTACGCACACTTCGCGAGGATCCATCCGATGCTGAAGTGCAAAGCCACCGTCTTTTAGTTAGAGCTGGTTATATTCGGCGCAATGCGCCGGGAATCTTTTCCTGGCTGCCTCTCGGGCTTCTGGTAAAAAACAAAATAGAAGCAATCGTCCGCGAAGAAATGAACGCCGCCGGTGCTCAAGAGGTCTATTTTCCTGGACTTTTACCCAAGGAGCCGTTTGAAATAACTGGTCGTTGGAACGAATATGGGGAAAACCTTTTTCGCCTGAAAGACCGCAAGGATGCGGATTACCTTTTGGCACCAACCCACGAAGAGGTCTTCACGCTCTTAGTCAAAGATCTTTATAGCTCCTATAAAGATCTGCCTTTGACTATTTACCAAATCCAAATCAAGTACCGCGACGAGGCGAGACCTCGGGCGGGCCTTTTACGCGGCCGCGAGTTCGTGATGAAAGATGCCTACAGCTTTGATGTCACGGACGAAGGTCTCGGGAAAAGCTATGCCGCCCAAAGAGATGCTTATGAGAAAATCTTCCGACGCCTCGGGGTCGAATACGTCATTGTCAAGGCTGAGGCTGGGGCAATGGGGGGCTCGAAATCTGAGGAGTTCCTAAATCCGTCACCGATTGGCGAGGATACTTTTGTTAGATCAAAGGGCGGCTTTGCTGCGAATGTGGAGGCTGTTAAATTTGAGATTGCTGCGGATATTGACGGATCTGATAACCCCGCGGCGGAGGTCCACGATTCTCCAAATACCCCAACGATCGCTTCGCTGGTGGATTATTCAAATGCGAATCACTCAAAAGCCGAAGGTAGTTGGAGCTCAGCGGACACCTTAAAGAATGTGGTCTTGGTCTTGATTGGCCAAGATGGCAAACGCGAATTGGTGATTGTCGGTTTGCCTGGAGATCGAGGGGTTGACCAAAAACGTGCCGAGGCATTTTTTGGACCCAAGGAAGTGGAGCAAGCCACCGAGGAGGACTTCAAAAAGTACCCGGTCTTGGTCAAGGGCTATATCGGACCGACTAAATCCGGCCAACAGTTTCTGGGTGAAGAGGCTGAATCGAAGATTAGATACCTAGTCGATCCTAGGATTGCAAAGGGCAGTGCTTGGATCACTGGTGCAAACCAAGATCAAAAGCACATCTGGAACCTGACCTACGGCAGAGACTTCGATGCGGATGGTCTGGCCGATATTGCGGAAATTAAAGCGGGTGACCCGGCTCCGGATGGTTCCGGGGATTTGGAGTTGTCGCGGGGCATCGAAATCGGGCACGTTTTCCAACTGGGTCGCAAGTACGCCGAAGCACTAGGGCTCAAAGTGCTCGACGAGGATGGCAAGCTAGTGACGGTAACCATGGGCTCCTACGGGATCGGGGTCACCAGGTTGGTGGCGGTATTGGCAGAATCGTATAACGATGAAAAAGGACTGGTTTGGCCAGAGAGTGTCTCGCCGGCGGACGTTTATATCATCGCCACCGGCAAAGATCCGGTGGCCTTCGAGGTTGCCGAACAGCTGACTCTCGAAGCTGAAGCCGTCGGCTTATCGGTAATGCTTGATGATCGCCTCAAACTTTCCCCGGGGGTCAAGTTCGCCGATGCCGAGTTGATTGGCGTGCCCTGGATATTGATTTGTGGCAAGGGTGTTGTTGATGGCGAAGTTGAGCTTTGGAATCGAAGAAGTAATGAGCGGGTCGCGGTGAAGATAGAATCTGCATTGGCAAAGCTCATTTCTGAGCGCTCATAATAGAAAAGAGAATATCGTGGACATCGATCTTTCAGTGTTGCGGCTTCTAGAGCGAGAAAAAGAAATTCCTTTCGAAGAGCTGGTTCTCATTATTGAGTCGGCAATTCTGGCCGCATATTGCAAGCAAATTGGCAGCTCAGATTCTGGCCCAAGGGCGGTTTTGGATCGCAAATCAGGCCACGTAACTATTTACGCTCCCGTGTTAGATGAAGAGGGCGAAAAAACCGGTGAAGCTGATTCCACCCCCGATGGCTTCGGCAGGGTGGCTGCCTTTGCGGCCAAGCAGGTCATCGCGCAGCGACTTCGCGAGATTTCGGACGAGAGCCTCTTGGGGGAATTCAAAGGCAAAGAGGGCGACATCGTTGCGGGAGTAATTCAGCAAGGCACTAGGTCAAACATGGTTTATGTGAACCTGGGTTCCATTGAAGCCATGATGCCACCCGAGGAACAGGTTCCTGGGGAAAACTACGCGCATGGCTCTCGAATCAGGGTTTATGTCACAAGCGTTCAGCGCGGCCTGCGAGGTCCGCAAATCACAGTGTCTAGAACTCACCCGAACCTGGTTCGCAAGCTGTTCGCCCTCGAGGTGCCAGAGGTACTATCGGGACAGGTTGAGATTGCCTCGATTGCTAGAGAGGCTGGCCACCGCACAAAAATTGCAGTTATTGCTCGAGAAGCAGGTATCAATGCCAAAGGCGCCTGCATCGGGGAGTTGGGCCAGCGGGTTCGTGCCGTGAGTGCGGAGCTTCAAGACGAGAAAATTGACGTGGTGGACTTTTCGGAGGACTTGGCCAAGTTTGTGGCTCACGCTCTATCACCAGCTAAGGTATCTGATTCATACATTATTGATCAGGCAACCAAGGCGGTGAGGGTGCTGGTTCCTGATTTTCAATTATCTTTAGCAATCGGCAAAGAGGGCCAAAATGCGAGGCTTGCGGCAAAACTAACCGGGGCCAAGATTGATATTCAGCCCGACAGCATTTTAGAAGGTTAGTTACTTTGGTGACATCTGGGCTTAGACTAAAGCCGATAAGAACCTGTGTTGGCTGTCGTCAACGCGATTCAATCGAAAACTTAATGCGGGTTGTTCTAGCGGGAACCATCATCAAGATCAATCAGGACGGTAATCTTCCTGGTCGTGGAGCTTGGTTTCATGAAAGTTGCTCGCAATTGGCTATCGATAGAAAAGGTTTCCAACGAGCCTTGGGCGCAACCGATCTGGTTGAGTTTGAGGCCTGGCTAAGGAATAAGGCAGACAACATGCTGAAATCACGATGAGTTACTCAAAATGAGAACCCCTCAGCAATAACGCCTTCCCTGTTTGGGTAGGCCCCAGACAGGAGAAAAGTAATTGGCGCTTCCACGCGTATACGATTTGGCCAAGGAACTTGGCATTGACACAAAAGTTGCCCTAGCAAAGCTCGAAGAGCTTGGCGAGTATGTAAAGGGTGGCTCATCCACGATTGCCCCGCCGGTAGCGGCGAAGCTTCGTAAATCATTTCCCAAGGTCGAAAAACCTGCGGAGAAGGCTCTTGACCACAAAGCTGAGAAGCCGACTGGCAAGACAGCTGTGCCAAAACCGGCATCTCCAACTCCGGCTGCACCTGAGGTCAAGTTAGAAGCGCCCCCCGAAGTCACAGCTACTGCGCCACCCGCGACGTCGTTCCCAACCCCTGCATCGCTAGACCCCGCAGAAGTAGAACCGCAGGCAGCCGAGACGGCAGCAGCTGCAGCCTCATCGATTTTGGGAATTCCAAGGCCCGGAAATAATCCCTTTAGTTCTGCCCAGGGCATGGGCATTCCCCGCCCAATGGCTAGGCCCGGCAATAATCCTTTTAGTGCCAACCAGGGCATGGGCCGGTCGGCACGACCCGGTGCACCAAGACCCGGCGGCGCTCCGGCAAGACCTGG
>JBDNID010000257.1:0-2987 GCA_041688475.1 Aquiluna sp. | reverse complement strand
CGCAGAGTATGTGGTTATTGAATCGGGTTATGAGATAGCGATAGCTGCCGCCCTTGGGTCGATGGCTGACGCGATCATTGTTGAATCAAAAGAGCAAGCAGTTGCTGGTCTTCGTTATCTAAAAGCCGAAGGGCTCGGGAGGGCGGAGTTCCTGATTTTCGCGGGCAATCAACAAGCGATCAAGCGCGCCTTGAAATACGGTCTGGTTTCTGCCCAGAGCGTTGTCAGTGCCCCGAGGGTAATCCTCCAGTCACTCGAGGCCATCTACCTGGCCGATAATCTCGATCAGGCCCTGGCTGCGCTAGAAAAAGATTCGAACCTCCATATCATTACCAAAGACGGAGACTTCTTGTCTGAAGCCTTGGTTCGGGGCGGTGGCACCAAGCAGCCTTCCAAGCTTGAGCTGATTGCCGAGCGAGACTCTGCCGCCAAAAGGCTCAAGGCCTTGGCTTTGGAAATCGAGCTCAAGACCGTCAATCTAGAAAATACAAGGAACGCTGCAGCACTGGTCCAAGAAGGCGTTAAATCCGCTCTTGCGAAGCTTCAAGAGCATGATTCCGGGCTTGCCGCCAGAGCCCAGCGGGTTGGTCGGGTCATTGCTCAGGTTGACGCTGCCAAAAACGATGTCAAACGGCTCGAAAAAGACATTGCTGCAATTTTGGAGTCCAAGAACGCCGGCGAAGCTGAACTGGCTGAGCTCGCACTCAAGATGGAGGCGATGCCAAAGATTCAGACTGTTTTGGCCAATGAGGATGAGCGAGCAGGGCTGATTGAGACCCTGGAAACCGCTCGTCAGGCAGAGCTTGAGGTGAGAATTTCGATTGGAACTTTTGCCGAGCGGAGCATCAATGCTTCCAAAGAAGTCGCCGTTTTGCGGGGCCGGGTTGGTGAGGCTACGGCAGCTTCCGAGCAAGACCGCAGAGTGAATCAGCATAGAGAGCAGCAGCTGGTCGCTGCTCAAGAAGCGCTTTCGATTCTGCCCCATGCGATTTCTTTGGCTGAGCGTTTAGCCGGGGGAGTGCGGGTTGAGGTGCGGGATAAAGAAGCCAAACGAACTCAACAAACTGAACGCTTAGCTTTATTGCGTTCTCAAGCAACTGGGTTGGAGGCTCGCTATAGCGAGTTGAACCAAGGGGTCCACGAGGTTGAGATGCGCAATCACGAGCTGAAGCTGAATCTGGCCAACCTCTCTGAAAGAACAAGCTCGGAGTTGGCAGTCTCTGCTGAGGTGCTCCTCGGTGAATACCCGGCTGATGAATCGACTCGAGAAGAACTTGATAAAGGTTTGCGCCAAGCCGAATCTAAGCTGGCTCAACTGGGTGCCTTTAATCCACTTGCCCTCGAAGAGTTTGCAGCTTTGGAGCAGCGCCACCAATATCTTTCCGAACAGCTCGAGGATCTTGCAAAAGCCCGGGCAGACCTCATCGGGATTATTAAAGACCTAGACGGCAAGATGCAGAGCATCTTTGCCGCAGCCTTTGAGGACACCAAGCTGGAGTTCGAGAAAATCTTCCCAATTTTGTTCCCTGGCGGAACTGGATCGATCTCTTTGACTGAACCCGATGACTTATCTCAAACCGGCCTTGAGGTATCGGTGCGGCCGGCAGGTAAGAGAATTGAGCGCATGTCATTGTTATCTGGTGGTGAGCGGTCTTTGGCTGCCGTGGCGCTATTGATTGCAATCTTCAAAGCGAGACCAAGCCCGTTTTATGTTTTGGATGAGGTTGAGGCGGCCCTTGATGATTCAAACCTTGGTCGTTTACTCGAGGTCATCGAATCGCTTAGAAAATCCAGCCAGCTAATTATTGTTACCCACCAAAAGCGCACTATGGAGATTGCCGATGCGCTCTACGGTGTTTCGATGAAACAAGACGGCATGAGCGCAGTGATTGGCCAAAAGCTAGAGAAGCGGGCCTAATGTTCAACTTTCTTAAGCGCTTGCGACCCGAGAAGACCCAATCGCTTGGGACACTTGAGCCGATTGAGTCCGTTGCAGAGGCTACTCCCGAAGCATCGACGAAGACTGTTGTTGATGAATCTGTGGTCGCTCCAGTTGCCGACCCTGTTTCCGATGCAATCCGAGATGAACCCAAAGCCATGGTGGTTGAGGTGCAGTTGCCAGAGCGCTCGATTGGCAAAGGCGTTCGTTCGCTATTCGGGTCTGATCTTTTGTTGGAGGATCTCGAAGACATCTTGCTGTTGGCTGATTTTGGGGTGGAGATTTCTCTTGAGATTACCGAGGAGCTTAAAAAAGAAGCCAACCGGGCTGGGGCATCCACCGATGCCGAGCTCCGGTTGCTCTTGATGGAGCTATTGACCAATCGGCTAACAAGAACCGATTCGGCTCTGAATCTTTCTGATGGAGCACTGCCCTATGTGTTTTTAGTGGTTGGTGTTAATGGGGCGGGAAAGACGACCACAATCGGCAAGCTTTCACGCTGGTTAGCTGACGGTGACTGGAAGGTTGTTCTGGGAGCCGCTGACACCTTTCGGGCGGCAGCTGTTGAGCAGCTTGCCACTTGGGCCGATAGGGCTGCCTGCAAGATTGTGAAACCAGTTACTCAGGGTCAAGACCCGGCATCGGTGGCATATCAAACAGTTGAGCTTGCAATCAAACAAGATGCAGATATTGCGATTATTGACACTGCCGGGCGTCTGCAGAATAAAAAAGACCTGATGGATGAGTTAGGCAAGATTCGCAAAGCTATTGAAAAACAGGCCAAGATTTCAGAAGTTTTATTGGTGATTGATGCCACTATGGGGCAAAACGCCATGGCCCAGGCCAAGGCGTTTGCCGAGGTGGCGAATGTCACCGGGATTGTGATGACCAAACTCGATGGAACCGCCAAGGGCGGAATTCTTTACGCTTTGCAAAAAGAGCTCGATTTGCCAATCAAATTGGTTGGGGTTGGGGAGGGAATCAACGATTTTGCCTTCTTTTCACCCTCGGAATTTGCTAAGGGCTTAGTCGCTTATAAATAATGTTG
>JBDNID010000040.1:0-3834 GCA_041688475.1 Aquiluna sp. | reverse complement strand
TGGCAGAGAACGCAAAAGTCAGCCCGGCAAAAACTCCGGATTCAAAATCTAAGGTCACTAAAGCCGCCGAAGTTGAGTCTCAAAGATCGGGGTTCGATTGGGCCTCACTAAATTCTTTATCAGCAGTTTCATTTGCCTCAGCACTTAGTGGTGTCGGATCCCTGGTGGCGGTGATTACCGGCCACATTGCGCTGGCGCAGCTAAAAACTAGCGGGCAGAGTGGCCGAAAGCTTGCGCTAATTGGCGTCGTGCTTGGCTACTTGCAGCTGGCAGTAATTTTCTTACTCAGCAGCTTGGCCGTGGTAGCACAGGTTGCCTTTTTCAGCATGATCGGTTCCGAGCCTGGGATGTGGATGAATTTCACCGAGATGTTCAGTGAAATGCGGTTTGATTGGGGCTAAATCGGATTGGCAATAATTGCCTTTCGGGCACCGAAGACCTTGGTCATAATCAGGGTTGCGGTGCCCGAACCATTTAACTTGAGTTTTTTGCGAAGCTCTTCGGGTGTGATGTCCACCCCTCTCTTCTTGATTTCTAAAATTCCAATCTGATTTTCGATCACATATTTATTTATGACCTTGGGATCCAGGGGCATTAACTCTTTTACCTCAAAACCTCTGAGCCACGGTGTTGCGAGCAATTGGTCCCCGGTTAGGTAGGCAATGGCTGGAGAGACCAGCCCCAGTTCGTATTTAGCTGCAAACTCACCGAGCAGGTGGGAGCGAATCAGCGAGTTGTCTGGTTCGTAGATAAATTTTCCGAGTTCTCGGACCTCGCCTTGGATTTCCCCGACCCCATCGAACACCTGTCGCTCACCGTTTTTGATTAGCAAAGCCGAACGCATGTTCCCTCGAGATAGTTTCCCGAAGTAGAGCACCAGCTCCACTAGGTCGCCATTATGTGAGACCCACTGGGCTTCGCAGTTGTTTGGGATCAGCTCGTGGTCGGTGGCGGGACCAAGCTTCACAGCTGTGGGTGCAGCCTTTGCCTTTTCGAAAACCCAGTCAAGTGATGGGTTGAAATCACCGGGAGTCAACCGAATATGGATTCTGCCTTTTTTATTAATCTCTCTTCTGGCGGGGTCGATAAACACTCCCATATCCTGAGTGTCTTGCAATGTTGCATCGGCATGAATCACTTTGGCGTTTGGGAAGCTCGCAAGATTGAAACTAGCCAAGGCGGCGGTTTGCTCATCTTGTTCAATAGCCAAAACAGCCATGTCCAAAGCTGCAAAGCTCAAGGCATCCGCGCCTATTCCGCAACCTAGATCTGCGACCCGATTAATGCCTGCTTCTCGAAAGCGTTCGGCGTGAAGAGCGGCCACCGGCAACCTGGTCGCCTGCTCGAGCCCAGCTTCCGAGTAAAGCATGTGGTTCGCAAACTCACCGAACTTGGCCTTTGCTCGATATCTAAGTCGGGCTTGGTTTACAACTGCGGTCACCAAATCGGCCCGGTGCCCCTGACCGCGGAGCTTTGTGATGAGCGCCAGCACATCAGCCTTGGAATCTAGCGGCCCGATTTTGTTCAATAGAGCCAAGGCCTCGGGCGTTAGTAGTTCTGCAACATTCGATTCCACATCTCAAACGCTATCGGGTTTGGCGCCGGCGCTCGCCTTGACTGCTTGCTTCTTAGGGCCTAAAGTTGGGTTAGCTCTCACGAGGTGAGACTGCTAATCAAAACTTTAGATATAGAAGAGGTTTCAGTGTCGGTTTCAATTAAGCCACTAGAAGATCGAATCGTTGTTCGCCCAGTTGAGGCCGAGCAGAAGACCGCATCTGGTCTGGTAATCCCAGACACCGCAAAAGAGAAGCCCCAAGAGGCAGAGGTAGTTGCAGTTGGCCCAGGCCGCTTCAACGAGTCTGGCGAGCGCATCCCGGTTGATGTTGCAGTTGGCGACTTGGTAATTTTCTCAAAATATGGCGGCACAGAGCTAAAGTATGACGGCCAGGAGTACCTGGTACTTTCTGCGCGCGATGTTCTTGCAATTGTGGTTCGCTAAATAAGTTTCTAATCGAAACGCCTCGGGTGACCGGGGCGTTTCGCTTTAAGTGCGAGCCTCTAAGCTTTGAAGGTGATGGTAAGAAGCAAAAAAACTACCGGGTTGATATTTGGCTTTGGCGCTTATTTGATCTGGGGTTCGTTTCCGCTAATCATTGTGGCGGCAAGCTTCGCCGATCCATTGGAAATTGTCACCTGGCGAGTCATCATTGGCTTTTTATTCGCGGCCCTTTTGGTGACCATCACGCGAAAGTGGCGCGAGATTATTCTGATTCTTCGATCTCCAAAAAGATTGGGCTGGATAGCGGTTGCGGCGCTATTCATATTCATCAATTGGGAGGTGTACGTGATTGCTGTTGCCACCGGCAACACCATAGAAAGCTCGCTCGGTTATTTCATCAACCCCTTGATCACGATTCTTTTCGCGGTCTTGCTGCTTAAAGAAAAACTGCGAACCACCCAATGGGTGGCGCTAGGTATTGGATTTGTCGCAGTTGTGATCCTCACTTTTGATTATGGGCGTCCGCCCTGGATCGCATTTATTCTTGCCATTAGCTTTGCAACCTACTCCCTTGCTAAAAATAAAGTTGGTGGCAAGATTGGTGCACTGCAGTCCTTCACCATCGAATCTGCGGTGCTGGTGCCGGTGGCGGCGCTCCAGTTTTCGCTGGTAGCCAGCACACTCGAAATCCAAATCACCAAGGGCCCACTTGAGGCGAGTGTTCTTATCGGGTTCGGAATCCTTACTGCGATTCCCTTGATTCTGTTTGGCTCCGCCGCTTCTAGAATTCCGCTTTCGCTGATTGGTTTTATTCAGTACCTCACTCCGGTGTTGCAGTTCCTGACCGCATACTTCATTCTGGGCGAGGAAATGCCGCCGGTTCGTTGGATCGGATTCTCATTGGTTTGGCTCTCTTTGGTGGTGCTAACTTCGGATGCTTTGCTTCGGAAAAAGCCTGCGATGCCGCTAACTCCCAATTCTTAGGGCCAAATCTGAAACATAATTGTTACGCAGTCCCTACAAACACTCCCATGCTTCGAAATCAGTTGCTGGAAAGGCTCAAAACTACTAAAATCGTTGTTTTTCTTCTTCAAAATGACCATTTCCCAGTTTCAAATTGCTGTTTAGTTGAACATTATGCAAAACGCTACTGCGGCTAGCCGGATCTCTGGTTAGGATTTCAAAAGATCGTGCAATTTCGCGCGCATCCGTTTTTCCTATTGCTATCTCAAGGAGCAAAATGACAACAAGGATCAAGAGGTCTTCCTTCGCAAGAAGGGCACTCTCCGCCGCATCGGTCGCGATGGTGGGCGTCGTAGTTCTAGCTGGCTGTGCCACCGCAGAAACTGAGACCGCCGAAACCACCGCCGCCGAGACCACTGCGCCAGCCGCAGTATCTCCCGGAGGCTGTGAACTAGCTCCAGAGCAAGACGGCGACCTAGTATTCAAGATGGGTACCGCACTTCCATTGACCGGTAACTTGGCATTCCTAGGCCCACCTGAAGAAGCTGGTGTCGCATTGGCTGTTGCAGAAGTCAACGAAGCTGGCAAGGGAATTACCATTGACATGACTCTTGGTGACTCGGGAGATACCGATAACAAGGCTTACGACACCGAGATTCCTCGCCTTTTGGGCGCTGGAGTTGAGGCGATCATTGGAGCTGCATCTTCAGGTACTTCGCTTCAGTTCATTGACCGCGTTATTGCCGAGTGTGTGATTCAGTTCTCACCTGCAAACACTTCTGCAGCATTCACCGACTACGAGGACAAGGGTCTGTACTTCCGTACCGCTCCATCAGATGTTCTTCAGGGCGAAGTTCTAGGTAACCTAATCG
>JBDNID010000256.1:0-5184 GCA_041688475.1 Aquiluna sp. | reverse complement strand
TAATGACGGACCGACCGTTGTGCGATTTCCTAAGGGTTCGGTGACAAAAGATATCCCCGCTTTGAGAAGGACCGGCAACGGTGTCGACATTCTGCATGAGTCGGCCTCAAAGGACGTTTTGATCGTCGCGGTTGGTTCATTTGTTCCAGCTGCACTCAAAGTAGCCGAACTTTTGGCGAACCAGGGGATTGGGGCGAGCGTGGTTGATCCTCGCTGGATACTTCCCGTTTCCAGAGACTTAGTAGAACTCTCTAGGGATCACAGGCTTGTGGTTACCATGGAAGATGGGGTTAGAGTCGGAGGCTTCGGAACAAGACTACGTCAGGAGCTTCGCGCTAACGAGGTTGACACCGGTCTCAACGAAGTCGGAGTCCCAGCAGAGTTCTTGGAACATGCCGAGAGAGACGAAATCCTTGAGCGACTGGGTCTAACGCCTCAGGCAATCGCTAGGGACATTGTTGCTCAGGTGCTGGGATCTAAAGTTCCACATGCTAAGCCTCTTTCGGAGTCTCAGGCGTTTGATGAGCTTTCTCAAGACCTTCCGAAATAATCCCGGCCACAAGCTCTATCTGCCATTTTCTCGCGCCGAGCTGCTCTAATTGCGTCTCAATATTTTCTTGCGGTTCAAAACACACCCTTCGCAAGTAGTCGGGAGTCAAAAGATTTTCAATCGGAAGACTCAGTTCTGTAGCAAGCTCCAACATGACAGGGCGGATGACTTCAAGGCGCCCGTGAGCTTCTGGGAAGCGCTTCTCCCAGCTTCGGTGACTAGGAATCCCATTTCCTTTTTCTCGAGCCTGAAGTTCAACTTCTAACCTGGGCGCCTTTTCGATTGCTTCCCACCAAGTAGCAAGCAGTGATCTAGAGGCGCGGCCCTGAAATTCCTTATTATTAGCCAGCTCAGATTTGCTTTTGGGAACGGCTGTCACGGCGGCCATCACGGAACGATCCGGGATCAGGCGGCCCGGTGCAACATCTCTTTCAATTGCAATTGCGTTGCGCGCTTGCCAAATACTTGCGGCCACCTTGAGCTTTGAAAGGTCCTTAATCTTGGATAAACCGGGTAATCCGCGCCAAGGCTCCTCTAGTGGGGGCTTTGGCTGGAAGCTCAACAGGTTCTCAAAGTCCTGAAGGGCCCAATCAAGCTTGCCCTGCTCGATGAGGTTGGCCTCTATTTTTTCCCACAGTTCATGAAGTACGTCGACATCAAGCGCCGCATAGTCCAACATTGCTGGACTTAATGGTCTCAATGACCAGTCGGCGGCGCTATGTTCCTTGGCGAGCTCAAGCCCTAATAACTCTGCGCATAAAGAACCGAGGCCAACTTTCTCCATCCCCGCTATGCGAGCTGCTAGCTCGGTATCAATCAGGCTGCTTGGCCTAATACCAAGCTCTTGCAGACACGGCAAATCTTGAGTGGCGGCGTGCAATAGCCAGGTCTTGTGCTCGATAGCTTTGGCAAGCTGAGTATTCCAATTGGGAACGTGCTGGTCGAGGTCAATTGGATCAAGTAGATAAATGCCGCCTTGATAAATTGAAATTTGAAGCAAATATGCTCGATTAGAGAATTTGAAGCCAGAAGCGCGTTCGGCGTCGAGTCCAATTGCATCATTGGTCTCTGCCAGCGAGGCCAGAAATTCAATAAAAATAAGCTGATTGTCAACTACAACAACAGGGGAGCGGGGTTTATCTAGCTTCAACTAATTCTCGTTACTTTAGATTCAATCGGTGGCAAGCCCGAAATCAATGCCAGTAGTTCTATCCAGCCAAGTAGGTGAGGTCGAAAATCCAAGTCTCCAGGCGCCCAGGACGCTCTAATCTCGAGTTCCGCATGCTGCGGCTGGGAAATGAGGGTCCCGTGGCCAGTTGATAGGACGGTGGTCGTTGTCCCCGCCTCATGGCTGAAACTCGCTCTTTGTCCCCCTAGAGAGTCTCTGAGCCACTCCCAGGGTAGTTGTGACAAGTATTCGTCCCTAGCCATATCGAGTTCTATCGGACTCTTGGCGTAGCCAATCATTCTAAAGGGGCCATTCCAGCCCTCAGGCTCGTCGGGATCGTGGCAGAAGACCAATCTGGACACTCCGTGGTCGCTCGCGATTTGATGATTTATTTCTGCGGCTATCGCGAATGCCTCCGGAGCGATTCCCTGCGGGGAGGGGATTTGAGTAAGGGTGATTTCGGGTCTAGTTGTTACAGCTGAAAGTGGTGAGAGCACGCTGAAGAAACGCTCACTGAAATTGCTTAGGTCTAGCTCCACTTTAGAAAGTTACTCGCAGTCATCCTGATCAACGCTTAGCCACGCCCAGTGCACATAAGGACGGTTAGCTCTTCGACACTGAATTGCGCTGCAATGCCAAGATTATTGTCCTTCGCGAACTTGGTAGCGCCGGATCCAGCTTCGCAACTTATCACCAAAACATCTAGACCCTTCTTGTCTAAGAGTTCGAAGCTGCCCGCCATTCCAAATTCGCAATGGATTTTTTGGTAATCTTTGCCCCTAAGAATCTTCAGTCCCTGCTCAACAGAATGTGCCACAAGACCCGGTCCAGAAAGCGGCCCCAGGTTGAAAACCTTTCCAATTCCGGCTCCATAAGTGTCAGTCGAAGGCTTTCGAGAAAGCACAGCCAGATCCTTTTTCTTCGGCCTAATCTCCCCCTCCGCTCGCGCGGTTTTACCCGATGTATAAACAATTTGGGTTTGCCTACGAAGACACTTTAAAAGCTCGAGGTCCATTGCGCCTCCGATGCCACGAGAATTTCCATTCTCATTGACGGTGCTTCCGGAAGAGTCAACCACCAATGACGCCGTCACATTGAATCCTGCAAGAACGGCGGACAAGTAGCTCAGCTCTTGAAGCTCAAGGGTTCCAAGTGAATCAGCTATCAACCTGAACTAACTCGGCGGTCTTGCGCTTGATGCGAAAGAGCATTCCGCGCATACCCCTAACTCTCAGCGGTGAAATGAGCTTGTCAAGCCCAAGTTCGGACGGAAAGTCATCGCTAAGAGCCAAAATATCAGCTGCAGTTTGCCCATTAAGTGCAGAATTTAGAACTGATGCAAAACCCCTTGTGGTCGGAGACTCCCTGGGGGCAGAAAAGTGAAGATTGACCTTGCTCGAGTCTCCGTCTACTGCGATAAATATCGGAGACTGGCACTCTTCAACACGTTCCATAAGTTCGGGGTGTTCTCCAAAACGCTCGGCTAGTTCTGGCAGAGCCTAACTAAATTCGAGTAGCAGCTGAAGCCGCTCGCGTTCTGGAGTCAGATTGAAGTCTTCGGTGACGAGCCTCGCCGATTCGATCACCTGGCTACTCCAGGCTCCTCGCCAACAGCAATTGGAACCCCAACCAAGTTGCCCCACTCGGTCCAGCTGCCATCATAGTTTTTAACGTTTTTCACTCCGAGAAGATACTTGAGAACAAACCAAGAGTGGCTCGAACGCTCTCCAATTCGGCAGTAAGCGATGAAATCGGATTCCCGATCAAAACCAGTGTTTTTGAAATATATTTCTTCGAGCTCAGCGAGCGTTCTGAAGGTTTCGTCCTCTTGAATAGCCTTTGACCAAGGAATCGAAGCGGCTGTTGGAATGTGACCTCCGCGAGATGCTCCCTCGTTAGGGTAATCAGGCATGTGCAGCTTCTCTCCGGTGTATTCCGGGAAAGACCGAACATCAATCAGAGGTGCACCTAGTTTTTCTAGAACTTCATCTCTGAATGCCCTGATGGTCGAATCGTCGCGCTCAACAACCGGATAGTCTCCCGAGGAAACGACGGGCAAATCTTTGGTTAGTTCGTGTCCAGCCGCAATCCACTTAGCCCTGCCGCCGTCTAGCATTCGAACGTCTTGATGGCCGAATAGCTTGAAGACCCAAAAAGCGTAGGTTGCCCACCAGTTGCTCTTGTCGCCGTAAAGCACAACGGTGTCATCTCTGGAAATGCCTTTTTCATTCATAAGTTTGGCAAAAGATTCGCCATCAAGATAGTCACGCGAAGCCGGGTGATTCAATTCAGTGTGCCAATCGAGCTTTACAGCAGTTGGAATATGACCTGTTTCGTAAAGCAAAATGTCCTCATCGCACTCAACCACTTTTACGCTTGCAAGATTCTCCGCTAGCCAGCTATCGGTTACAACAACCTCCGGGTGGGCGTACTGGGCGATTCGTTCGTTCTGGCTCATGGAGCTCCATTCATTGATCTAGAATTGGCCGATTAGAAAAGGGTGGCAATTGTCTGAACCAAGTTCGCTTCGTGCCAATTCCCTAACTTCTATTCTTCCAGATATTTCGACTTCAGAACTCATGCGGGGGCTAATGCCTCCAAGAGAGTTTGAAACATCTAGGTTTGAAAACTACATACCGGACCCAAATTTTCCGAGCCAGGCGGCAGCCCTGGAACTGGCCAAGCAGTTCGTGGCTCCTTCTTCAAGATTGAAGCGCAAAGCACCGGAGACCAACCCTGGGATTTACCTGGATGGCGGCTTTGGAGTTGGGAAGACCCACATCTTGGCTTCAATCTGGCATGGGTTCAGTGGAAAAAAGGCTTTCGGCTCATTTTTAGATTTCACTTCGCTTGTTGGCTACCTGGGCTTCCAGCAAGCGCTGACTCAACTTGGCGAGAACAAGCTGATTTGCATAGATGAGTTCGAGTTGGACGATCCCGGAGACACAATGATCATGTCTCGATTACTAAAAGAGCTGAGCCAAAAAGGGGTTCGGTTTGCCGCAACTTCCAACACTCCGCCTAATGCACTCGGGGAGGGGCGGTTTGCAGCTTCGGATTTCAAAAGAGAAATCCAAGGGCTTGGGGAGCGATTCCAAATGGTCTCTATCGATGGCGATGATTATCGCCATCGAGACTCGGACACTCACGCCGAATCCATGACTGCATCCGCGCTTCAGGGGTGGGTTGTGCAGCAAGATAAGGGCTATTCGGACTCTTTTACCGATTTACTCAAGCACCTTGCTGCCTTACACCCGACCAAGTACCGGGCCCTAGTCTCCAAGGCGACCGGAGTCGGTATCACTGATTTTCATCAACTTCAAGACCAGGCTCAGGCCCTAAGGTTTGTTGGCTTTATTGATCGACTCTATGAAGCCAAGGTCCCCTTGCGAACTTCAGGAGATGTTCCAGCAACCATGGTGTTTTCGGAGACTATGAAGCTGGGCGGCTACCGCAAAAAATACCT
>JBDNID010000255.1:0-1923 GCA_041688475.1 Aquiluna sp. | reverse complement strand
CGTAGGTCGTCGGGAGAGCCAAAACGTGCGGTCGGCGCGTAGTAGCCGGTGACCTGGTAGCCCCAACTGCCCCCGAATGGATGCTCTGCTAGCGGCATGAATTCCACATGCGTAAATCCGAGCTCCAGAACATAGGCGATAAGTTTCGGTGCGACCTCTTTGTAGCTTTTTATCGAACTCCAAGAACCTAGGTGAAGCTCGTAGGTGCTCATGGGGGCAGTCAGCGCGCTCGCATTCGCGCGCTTGGCGAGCCAGGCTTTATCTCGCCATTTATAGCTGGATTGAGTAACCACAGAGCTAGTTGCCGGGGGAGTTTCGGTCCGCTGCGCCATCGGGTCAATCTTGGTTATCCAGCTACCGGACTGAGTTTTGATTTGAAATTTATAAAGCGCTCCCGAGTCGACCCCTGGAATGAATAGCTCCCAAACCCCAGATCCGCCCATCGACCTCATCGGGTAACAAGTGCCATCCCATGAATTGAAATCGCCCACCACCCTTACGGCCACCGCGTTGGGAGCCCATAAAGTGAAGCCAACCCCGCTGGTGTCTCCCATTGAGTCCGCGGCCTCTATCAAGCGCGCACCGAGCACTTTCCAGAGTTCTTCGTGACGGCCCTCGGTAATTAGGTGAAGATCTAACTCGCCAATCGTCGGGTCTTTGCTATAAGAATCACTGATAAGCCAGTCAGGGGCGTTTTCATAGACAGCTCTAATTCGATAATCTTTCGGAGCGACGCCTTTTTGGCTGAACTCCCAGACCCCAGCTTCTTGGTGAGTAAGTTCGAACTTTTCGGTTGGGGTTTCGAGCCAAACGTTTTTGGCAAAGGGTCTTAGGGTTCGGTGCCGCCAAGTTTCAGCGAGCACCTGAATTCCGAGGATCCCGTGGGGATTGTGGTACGAACCTTCGGCGAGTTTTTGAAATTCTTGCATCATCGCAAAACTTTGAGAATGTGCGCCGGTTCGGTGAATGAATCAAGCTTTATGTAATTGTGCTCACCAAAGCTGAATTCGGCTCCGGTAATTAAATCCACCACCTGGAACTTGCCCGAGACTTCGAGCTCCCTAAGGTTTAGGTGAACACTGGTTTCTCTTGCCGAATGCGGGTCCGTGTTGCAAATAATCAAAATTGTATTTGCCGCGCCCATATTGTGTTCGGCAGCTAAATGCTTGGAGTAGACCAAGATTTCGGGATCATCAGATTCATGAAACTTGAGATTGCGCAATTGCTCTAGAGCGGGGTTGGTCTTGCGAATTTGATTTAAGAGCTTAACTCTTGGCATCAATGACACGGAGTCTTCGGTTTTCGGCCAACTGCGCAGCTTGATCTCGAATTTTTCGCTGTCAATGTTCTCTTCGGCTCCAACTCTGGCTACCGACTCGTAAAGCTCAAAGCCGGCATACATTCCCCAGCTAGCAGCAGCGGTGGCGGCAATCGTGGCGCGAATCTTGAATGCAGGTTTTCCACCGAATTGCAGGTACTGAGTCAGAATGTCTGGGGTATTGACCCAGAGATTCGGCCTAAAAAAGTCTGCCGAGTCATTTGCTAACTCTCTTAAGTACTCGGCTAATTCGGATTTGGAATTTCGCCAAGGGAAATAGTTATAACTCTGCTGGAAGCCAATTTTTCCAAGAGCATGGACCATGGCGGGTCTTGTGAAAGCCTCGGCAAGAAAAATCACCTCGGGGTTTTTAAGATTAACCTCTTTAATTAATCGCTCCCAGAAACTAACCGGCTTGGTGTGCGGGTTGTCGACGCGAAATATATTAACTCCCAATCCAATCCACTTGGAGATAATCCTTAGAACCTCTTGGTAAATACTCTCCGGGTCATTATCAAAGTTGATTGGGTAAATGTCTTGATATTTTTTCGGCGGATTTTCGGCGTAGGCAATTGATCCATCGGCCAGCTTTGTAAAGAACTCCG
>JBDNID010000039.1:0-2861 GCA_041688475.1 Aquiluna sp. | reverse complement strand
GAGTTTTGCTATCAACCACTAACAGCTCCAATCAATTGGGGCTTCCCACATTTTCAAAAGCGCCTCATTGCTTTGAGAAAAGGGCTTCGAGCCAAAAAAGCCACGATAGCTAGAAAGCGGCGAAGGGTGCGCGCTTTGCAACACCGTTGCATCCGATAATTGCGGCTTGAGTTGCTGAGCTCGAAGGCCCCAAAGAATGGCTACCAGCTTCTCCCTTCGAACGCTTTGCAGCGCCGAGACGGCCAACGTGGTGAATTTATCCCACCCAAATAGCAAATGGCTTGCCGAGTTTTGACTCTTGGTGGTCAAGTGCCGATTTAGCAGCATCACTCCTTTATCGGCCCAGGGTGAGATGTCCCCGGTTTTCACCATGAATTCACTCAGATCACTCCTAAGCTCCCGAAAGATATTTGCCAAAGTGGGAGGTAGCGGATGAGTGCCCGGGGGAACAGCAAAAGCTAAGCCCGTTGCGTGTAGAGGGTTGGGGTAAGGGTCCTGGCCCACAATCAACACTCGATAATCTTCGGGCGGAGATTCAAAAGCCCTCATTATCAAATGCGCTTGCGGAATTGAATCGGGATCGGCCATCACTCTGGCCTCAATCTCATTGAGTAAACCTGCCTGTGGAGCCAGTAATTCTTGCCAACGGACGTGCATTTGAGTGAAGAACATAACCCAATAGTAAAAGTGCAAAGATTATTAAGTGCGAAAGGGAGCCCGAATGCCGACAAATCAGCAACTACTTCAAAGTGCCCAAGACCTAAAAGACGAGCTGGTGAAGCTCCGAAGAGACCTGCATCAGATACCGGAGTTTGCCCTGAAATTACCCAATACTCAGGCCAAGATCCTAGAAGAAATAGGCAATCTGGGTGAAATTACTTTAGGTAAAGACCTGAATTCGATTGGGCTTTTGATTCGAGGCGCTAAGCCCGGGCCGACAATTCTTTTGCGCGCCGATATGGATGCCCTAAGCGTAAAAGAAGAAACCGGGCTGGCTTTCGCCTCCACAAATGGATTTATGCACGCTTGTGGCCACGACCTGCACATGGCAGCCGCCGTTGGGGCAGCCAGATTGTTATTTGAAGAAAAAGAAAACCTCAAGGGCAATGTCCTAATTTGGTTTCAACCAGGCGAAGAGGGTCACCACGGCGCCGACATCATGATCGAAGAAGGTTTCTTAGAGCTAAGCGGCGAACGTCCAATCGCCGCTTACGGCCTCCACGTATTTACCTCACTGCCGCTGGGGGCAATAACCTCAAAGGCTGGGCCAATGATGGCGAGCGCCGGCGATTTGGACGTTACTTTTTATGGTGCTGGTGGTCACGGGTCAATGCCCTGGCTTTCAAAAGATCCGATAACCCCGATGGTGGAGGCAATTTCCGCGCTACAGGTGATGCTGAATAAGCGTTTTGACCAATTTGATCCGGTTATCCTCAATGTGGGTTGGATTAAAGCGGGAGATATTGCCACCACTAACGTGATTCCGGATTCTGCAAGTTTCGGCGCGACAGTGCGCACTTTTTCCGAGCGAAATACTAAGCTCCTTCACCAATTGGTCCCAGAGCTAATTCACTCAATCGCCAAAAACTATGGCGTAACCGCGACTGTCGCTTTCTCTCAGGCCACCAAGGTTTTGATGAATGACCCGAAAGCCATAACGGTTGTAGAAAAAGTTGCCAAAGAACTTGTGGGTAAAGCCAACTATCAAATAATGCCCACCCCGATGGCTGGAGGTGAGGATTTTGCCTCGATTGTGCACGAGATACCCGGGGCTTTTGTGTTCGTAGGGGCCTGTCCGCCCGATATTGACTACAAAACCGCCGCCACAAACCACAGCACTAAGGCTCAATTTGATGACTCGGTGTTGCCCCTGTGTGCAAGCCTGTTGGCTGGGTTGGCTCTTGAGCATTTGGGCTAAAGTTACCCCTAGTTACCGACTGAATTGACCCTTGCGATGCATTGGCCCATAGTTAGTGGAGAGATTTCCACCGATCCGTGAGGATAAGACAATGACTAATGACCCAAACTGGGGTTTTGAAACCACTCAGATTCACGCTGGAGCAGTGAGTGACCCTGCTACTAATGCCAGGGCGGTTCCAATTTACAAGACCACCGCCTACACATTTAATTCCGCCGAGCACGCTAGGAAGCTATTCGGACTTGCCGAATTTGGGAACATTTACACCCGCATCATGAACCCGACCCAGGATGTTGCTGAAAAGCGCATTGCAGCTCTAGAAGGAGGCACCGCGGCACTGCTCTTAGCATCCGGACAGTCTGCTACTACCTTTGCGATTCTGAACATTGCCGAAGCTGGCGACCACATCGTGGCAAGCTCGCAACTTTATGGCGGCACATACAACCTTTTTAAATACACCTTGAAAAAAATCGGCATCGAGGCAACCTTTGTTACGTACCAAGATGACGAAGCTGAGTGGCAGGCAGCTATTAGACCAAATACCAAGCTCTTGTTCGCAGAGACAATCGGCAATCCTTCGGTTTCAATCCTCGACATCCGCAAGGTTGCGAACGTAGCTCACAAAAACGGTGTGCCACTAATCGTCGATAACACGGTGGCTACCCCGTATTTGGTCAAGCCCTTTGAGTTTGGTGCCGACATCGTTGTGCACTCAGCTACCAAGTTTCTTGGTGGCCACGGCACAGTAGTGGCCGGCGCAATTGTTGATGGCGGCAAGTTTGAGTGGTCCAAGTCAGATAAGTTCCCGGGCCTAACGGAGCCGGATCCTAGCTATCATGGCGTGGTCTATACCGAGGCCTTAGGCGACGGCATCGCCTACATAATCAAAGCGCGCGTTCAGCTACTGCGTGATATTGGTGCGGCAGTGTCACCTGACACCGCG
>JBDNID010000254.1:0-1076 GCA_041688475.1 Aquiluna sp. | reverse complement strand
TTTTTGTGGTGGAACACTTCACCTGCGCAATTGTTCATGGGGGACACCGGGTCGTTGGGCTTGGGTGGTGCACTTGCCGCCCTTGCAATCTTGTCTCGAACCGAGTTGTTGCTAATCCTTATAGGCGGAATCTTTGTGATTGTTACCGGCTCGGTATTGATTCAGCGAATTTTCTTTAAAATCACCAAGTGGCGAACCGGGACCGGTAGACGAGTGTTTCTGATGTCGCCGCTACACCATCATTTCGAGCTCAAGGGTTGGGCAGAGATCACCGTAGTGGTGCGGTTTTGGATTATTGCCGCTTTGAGCGTCGTGTCCGGCATCGGATTGTTCTACATCGAGTGGATTTATAACTGATGATTACTCAAAAAAGCTGGCACGATGACTGGAGTGGTCTCAGGGTGGCAGTTCTTGGTCTTGGCAAATCTGGCTTCTCAGTGGCCGACACTCTTAAGGAGCTTGGCTGCAAAGTAACGGTTTACGCAAAATCCACAACTTTTGAATATCGTGAACTGCTCGGAGTGATAGAAGCCAAGTTGGTTTTATCCGACGATGCAAGTGGCCTAGACGAAGATGCTCTGCAGGTTGATTTTGTCGTGGTGTCTCCGGGTTTTATGCCAGATCATCCGATGGTCATGGCTTTCAAAGAAGCGAATGTTTCAATTTATACGGATGTGGATCTAGCCTGGCGGCTGCGCGATAAGACTCAAAGAGTCGCGAAATGGATCACAATCACGGGAACTAACGGCAAGACCAGCACAACCGAACTAACCGCCTTGATGCTGCACAAGGCCGGCTATCAGGTAGCACCTTGCGGAAATATTGGAGCTCCAATTCTCGATGCGATTCGAGACCCGGAGGGCTTTGATTATTTTGTAGTGGAGCTCTCTAGCTTTCAGCTACATTACCTGCACCCAATAAATGCTGAAGCCAGCGCCTTTTTGAACCTTGCGGAGGATCATCTGGATTGGCACGGTGGTATGGATCGGTATTTTTCGGATAAATCAAAGATATTCGCAGGCACTAAAACCGCAATTATTTACAACTCAAACGACTCAAAGACACTTGAGGCTGCC
>JBDNID010000253.1:0-8971 GCA_041688475.1 Aquiluna sp. | reverse complement strand
TTTCTGGCGCCAAACTCGAATGAACCGGTAGCTCAGGGAGATCTCGGTGGAGCGCTGGCAGCCAGCGCTTTGATTTTTTTTGCTTTTGCCGGCTATGCCCGGGTTGCAACATTGGGTGCAGAAGTTAGTAAGAGCAATAAAAATGTGCCTCTTGCCATAAATATTTCACTGAGCGTAGTGCTGTTGATTTATTTGGCACTCGGGTTTCTGGCGTTGAATAAACTCGGGGGCTCGGGAAAGGGGAGCCTAACTCCACTTCGCGATTTGGCGGCCATTTCCTTGCCTGAACCCTGGTCAGATTGGGTCTTTGTGTTTGCTGCTATTGCTTGCTTGGGCTCGCTATTGGCGCTACTGGCGGGAATCAGCCGCACCGCGGCAGTCATGGCTGAAGATGCCGAGCTGCCCAGGATTTTTCAGACCCGTTTGAATAACGGGGCACCTTGGCTGGCCGAACTGACTATCGCTTTGCTAGCTGTGGTTTTGGTTTTCAGCTCCGGAGTGGTTTTCAGCATTGGGCTGTCTTCTTTTTGCGTGTTGCTTTACTATTCGATTGCAAATTTTGCTGCATTCAGGCAACCCAAGAACGAAACCAACAGGCCTAAAGTATTGAATTTGATTGGGCTTTTGCTGTGTTTGGCGATTGGAGTTGCCGTGCCTTTCCAAGCGATTTTGGTGGGCACTTCTATCTTGCTGCTATCTCTAACGCTCAGAAAACTCGGCTCTAAAAGAGTTTCTTGAACGGCTTCTTGCTGATTCCTAAAGTTTATTAGGTTCTCGGGAAGGAATCCGATTCTGCTAAGTTAATGCGACTATGAAAAGATCTCTAAAACTCGGTACTGATTTTTCAAGCATCTACGCAAAGGCGCGTGCGGTTGCTCCGGAAGCCTTCGATGAAAGCTCGATTAGGAATCTAATCGGCGGCGAGTGGCAGGTGCTGGGAACGGTTATTTCGCATATCACCCCGGTAGATCAATCAGAAATCATTGGCCCCTCGATGCTGAGTCTTGATCAAACAATGACTGCCGTCAAAAAGGCGGCTCAGATGGACAAAGACTGGGCGAAGGTTTCGCTGGATGAAAGAAAATCTCGAGTGGCCAAGGCCGTCGAGCTTCTTCAGGAGAACCGAGACTTGATTGCCCAGTTATTGATTTGGGAGATTGGCAAGCCTTGGAAGCTGGCTTGCGCCGATGTGGACCGCTGCATCGAAGGTGTGCAATGGTACATCGAAGAAATTGACCGCCAGATAGATGGCCGAACCCCGCTAACGGGTCCGGTTTCAAACATTGCAAGCTGGAACTACCCCCTGAGCGTTTTGGTTCACGCCGAACTGGTTCAGCTATTGGCGGGTAATGCGGTTATCGCAAAGACTCCGAGTCAGGGCGGTTTTCACGCACTGACTCTCTCTCACGCACTGATGGCAAGGGCCGGGTTGCCGGTCACTCTAGTGTCCGGCTCAGGCGCTGAGCTAGCTCCGGCTCTAGTGAGCTCTCCGGAGCTTGGCGCAATGGCTTTTGTGGGGGGAAGAAATAATGGTCGATCTGCTGCGAGTTCGCTTCGCTCGCTAGCCAAGCGTCACATCCTCGAGCAAGAGGGGCTGAACTCCTGGGGGATTTGGGACTACTCGAATTGGGACGAGCTTTCCACCCACCTAACGAAGGGTTTTGAATATGCCAAACAGCGCTGCACGGCATATCCGCGATACGTGGTTCAGCGTGAGCTATTTCCAGAATTTTTAGAAATGTACTTGGGAGTTGTCAAGAGCCTCAAGTTCGGCCACCCGCTGGCGGTAGAGAACCCCAACGACGATTATCCGGAACTACACTTTGGCCCGGTTATCAGCGCAAAAAAAGCAGCTGAATTGGGTCAAGCTTTCAGTGAAGCGGTTTCACGTGGCGGAGTGCCTTTATACGCAGGCAGTTTGAGCGCGGGAAGCTTTTTAGAAGGCCAAGACACCTCCGCCTACGTTGCCCCCAAAACCGTGCTGGAGCCGCCAAAATCTTGGTCAATTCACCACTCCGAACCTTTTGGACCGCTGGACTCGGTTGTTTTGGCGGATACCGAAGCCGAATTCATCGCCGCAATGAACGTATCCAATGGAAACCTGGTGGGCTCAGTGGCAACCGATGATTTGGGTTTTGCGGATCGAGTAAAAGAAGAATCCCAAGCCTTTAAGTTTGGAGTGAATAAGCCAAGGTCAAGAGGCGATAAAGCCGAGGTTTTCGGTGGCCTGGGCGCCAGCTGGCGAGGCTGCTTTGTCGGCGGTGACCTTTTGGTCGAGGCGGTTACTGAGGGACCGGGTCAGCTTTACGGTAATTTCTCCGACGGTTCCAGATATCCGGCGGACGTTTAGAATCAGCTACCGCTTCTAAATCAAACTTGAATCGGCTAAGCTTTGGCTCGAACAGCGGCGAGGGATGCTTTTAGTATTCGTAATCGACGGGGTGCTTTTTCCTCGCTGCGCTAAGACCTAGAGGAAAAGATGTCTGAAATTCAAATCACCGCCGAAGTTCGCGAGAAATTTGGTAAGGGCGCGGCTCGTAAACTCCGCGCCGCTGGCCACACCCCAGCCGTAATTTACGGACACGGAAATGCCACCCGCCACATTTCACTACCCGCTCACCAAATTGCCCTAGCGCTTCGCAAGAAGAACGCGCTTTTGCAACTAACAACTGACGGTAAAATCGAATTGGTGTTGGTGAAGAGCGCTTCCAAGGACCCGGTGACTCAGATCATCGAGCACGTTGACCTAGTTGAGGTAATCAAGGGCGAGAAGGTCACAGTTGAAGTTCCAGTTCACGTAATTGGAGAGGCTATGGGTGGCACCATAGTTGACCTTGAGCACAAGAGCGTCAAGCTTGAGGCCGAGGCAACTAACATCCCCGCATTTGTCGAACTGCATATTTCCAAGGACAACTCTGCCGGTCACCACTACCTGGTTGGCGAATTAGTTGTACCCAAGGGTGCGGTCTTAGAGCTTGAAGCCAGTGAGCTTTTGGCCTCGGTTGTAGAGACTAAGGGCGGTGCCGCTAGTGATACAGAAGTTGTTGCAGAGGTTACTGAAGCAGCCACCCCAACAGCTGAATAACGATTCCTGGTTAGTAGTTGGGCTCGGCAATCCCGGGCCTAACTACCAATCCAATCGTCATAATATTGGCCAAATTGTGGTTGATATTTTGGCCAAACGACTCGCTACAAATTTCAAATCTTCAAGGCACCAAGCGCTTTGCGCGGAGGCAAGAATCGCTCCCGGCAAGCCAAAAGTAATTCTGGCCAAACCGACTAGCTTCATGAATCTTTCTGGCAATCCGGTCAATCTGCTATCGAAGTTCTACTCAATTCCGCTAGAGCGAATCGTCGTGGTTCACGATGAGATTGATATACCCTTCGGGGACATTCGCGTTAAGTTCGCGGGCGGGCACGCCGGACACAACGGCCTAAGAGACATAATCGCCAAATTGGGTAACGATTTTCATCGAATTCGATTTGGGGTTGGTAGACCTAAGGGATCTCAGGAAGTAGCGAGCTTTGTGCTCGAAAATTTCAGCTCCGCAGAGCGCAAAGAGCTAGCGGTGCTGTGCGAGATTACCGCCGACAAGATAATTGAGCTGATAAGCGCCTAAACTCCATAGGTGACCCTCCGCCCCGTTTTAAAGGCATTGGGCCAGACGCACCCGCTGAAAGACTTAAAGATAAAAAAGCGTGGGCTAACAAAACTGTTTGCGCCAGAAAAAACCTCCGGTTTTGCGGTCGCTGAACTTTTATCAAAATCAAAAGAACCCATAGTGGTGATAACTGCTACCTCGCGGCAATCGGAGTCTTTGGCAATGGTGGTCAAAGAGCTGGTTGACTCGGTTGAACTCATTGAGTTCCCAGCCTGGGAAACCCTCCCTCACGAAAGACTCAGCCCCTCGGCAGAAGTTGTCGGCTTGAGACTTCGAGCGCTTCATCGAATGATTGAACTTAAAAACAGCGTCCCGAGTCATCCGGTAATGATCTTAATGTCTGTCCGGGCGGCTTTGCAGCCGGTAGTGGGCGGACTTGAGGATCATCCGCCTTTTGTCCTAGAGCGTGGCAAGGATTATTTATTGCCCGAACTAGCTTTGAAACTAGTTGAGCTCGCTTATGAGCGGGTGGACATGGTTGAGCGTCGCGGCCAGTTTGCTATCCGCGGCGGCATTCTGGATTGTTTTCCGACTACGAATCAGCACGCCTTGAGGCTCGAGTTCTTTGGTGACGAGCTTGAGGACATCAGGGAGTTCTCGGTATCCGATCAGCGCTCCATTGCTTCTCAAATTGATTCGATCGAACTCTATGCGGCAAGGGAGCTTCTAATAACGCCTGAAGTGGCTTCAATCGCTCGACAGATGGTGCACGAATTTCCTGCTATCTCAGCGCTCTTGGAGAAGATCTCCAACGGTATCCCCGCTGAGGGTATGGAGTCATTAGCTCCCGTTCTATCTTCAAAGATGGGTTCGATTTCAGAGTACTTTTCCAAAGAGACCAAGATTGTGGTGCTGGAACTCGAAAAAGTTGCCGCGAGGGCAAAATCCCTGAGCGACACCAACGAGGAATTTCTTCATGCGGCCTGGGACGCTGCGATCTCTGGATCGGAGGCTCCGATTGATTTGAGTGCGGGAGGTTTTTACGATCTGGATTCTGTTCTTGCGGATTTGTCCAAGGGCCACGCGCTGATTCAGATCGGGTCCTTTCAAAATGAGGGAGCTGTCGATCTTGGGCTCAGGGACGTGCCTCGCTTTAGCCAGGATAACCCTGGAATTGATTGGCTCGTGGATCTAAAAAATCAGGGTTATCAGACACTGTTGGTCGCAAATGGCCATGGGACGGCGGAGCGAATTGTTGAAATTCTGACTGAGGCCAAGGTCCCGGCGGTATTGACCGAAGTCGTGGGCGAGCTCACAAATCAGCACATTACGGTCACAGTCGGCAACCTAATTTCCGGGTTTGTGGCGAATCAAACCAAACAGCTTGTGATGACTGACAGCGAATTTTTTGGGGTCGCCCCAACTTACACCTCGCCTACAGAGCGAAAACTAGCCAGAAGAAGGGGGCCACAAGTAGACCCGCTTGCTCTAAAACAGGGCGACTATGTGGTGCACGAGATTCACGGAATAGGAAGATTCACCAAATTGGTGCAGCGCTCATCTGGTGGATCACAACGCCAGCACCTTAGGGAATATTTAGTAATCGAATACGCCCCCCCTAAGCGCGGATACCCTACCGACACTCTTTATGTTCCTACCGATCAGTTAGATATGCTCACCCGTTACGTCGGGGGCGAAGCGCCAGTGCTCAATAAGATGGGCGGCACCGACTGGGCCAGGGTGAAGGGCAATGCTCGCAAGGCGGTCCGCAAGATTGCAATCGACTTGGTGAAGCTTTACTCGGCAAGAATGAAAAGCCGAGGTTTTTCCTTTAGTCCAGACACCCCTTGGCAAAAAGAGCTCGAAGAGGCTTTCTTTTTTCAAGAAACTCCCGATCAACTCACCACCATAGAAGAGGTGAAGCGAGACATGGAAAAGGAGATCCCAATGGATCGGCTTTTGGCCGGCGATGTTGGTTACGGCAAAACCGAGGTGGCAGTGCGGGCAGCTTTCAAAGCCATTCAAGATGGCAAACAGGTCGTGATGCTGGTTCCCACAACCTTGTTGGTGAAGCAACACTTTGATACTTTTTCATCACGATATGCCGGATTCCCCGTCACAATCAAGCCGCTTTCACGATTCCAAAGCGCGGCCGAAAGCAAAGAGACTCTGCGCGGCTTGGAAAATGGCGGGATCGACATGGTAATCGGGACCCACAGACTGCTATCGGGCCAGGTGAAATTCAAGGACCTGGGCCTGGTGATCATTGATGAGGAGCAACGCTTCGGGGTGGAACACAAAGAAAAACTCAAGGACCTCAAGCACAACGTCGATGTTCTCGCCATGAGCGCGACCCCGATTCCGCGCACTCTGGAGATGGCGGTGACCGGCATTAGGGAGATGTCTACCCTTGCCACCGCTCCCGAGGAGCGGCACCCGATTCTGACTTATATCGGGGGCTATAGCCAAAAGCAGGTAGCGGCGGCGATTAGGCGAGAGTTGATTCGTGAGGGTCAGGTGTTTTTTGTTCATAATCGAGTGGCAAGCATCGATAGAGTCGCGGCCGAACTGCGAGAGCTGATTCCTGAAGCCAGAATCGCGGTGGCCCACGGCCAGATGCCCGAGCATCTGCTTGAGCAAGTGGTCGATGATTTTTGGGAGCGCAAATTCGATGTTTTGGTTTCGACCACAATCATTGAAACCGGCATAGATATTCCAAACGCCAATACGTTGATTGTCGATCGCGCCGAGAACTATGGGCTTAGTCAGTTGCACCAGATTCGTGGGCGAGTGGGGCGTTCAAAAGAGCGCGGCTACGCTTACTTTTTTTATGATCCATCAAAACCGCTTGGGGATACCGCATTCGATCGACTCTCTACCATCGCCACCAACACGGAGCTCGGAAGTGGCATGCAGGTGGCGATGAAAGATCTCGAGATTCGGGGTGCTGGAAACCTTTTGGGCGGCGAACAGTCGGGACACATCGCAGGAGTCGGTTTCGACCTTTACTTACGGATGATTGGCGAGGCGGTAAGCGAATTCAAAGGCGAGGTAATCGCATCCCCTGCTGAGCTAAAACTAGAGCTGCCGATTGATGCCCATATTCCAGCGACATATGTTGATAGCGAGCGGCTGCGGCTGGAGGCATATCACAAGCTTTCGAGCGAGTCCGGGGCCGGATCGGATAAAAACCGTCTCGATTTGATTCTCGCCGAACTGGAAGATCGCTACGGTAAGGCTCCTGAGCCGGTAAAAAATCTTTTGGCGGTAACCCATCTGCGACAGCAAGCGTCAAGGCTTGGGCTAAAGGACGTGAACCTCTTGGGCTTGCAGGCAAAGTTTGCTCCGGTGGAATTAACCGATAGCGAATTGGTGGCCTTGACCCATCGACTCAAAGGTTCAAAGTATTTGCAAAGCGCAAAGTTGTTGACCGTCACTTCACCGACATCACCCGAAGGTGAACCCCTTCGGGATATGGAAGTGATTGACTGGATATGGCAAGTGTTTCAAATCGTGTTTGGGGATAATAATGGAAAAGCTTAACTCTCTAATTCGGACCGCTCACCAGCTTCGAGCTCCGGGAGGTTGCCCCTGGAATGCCGAGCAGGACCATCGCTCTTTGATGCAATACCTCTTGGAAGAAACTTACGAGCTGATCGACGCTATTGAATCGGGGGAGCGCGATGAGGTGCTCGAAGAGCTAGGTGATGTTTTATACCAGGTAATTTTCCACAGCGATCTAGCTTCCGAGGGCACTTTAGGCGAACCTTTTGATTTGGAGGATGTTGCCGAATACATGGAGAAGAAGATGCGTTCGCGGCACCCGCACGTTTTCGGTTCCGAGCAGGAACTTGCCAAGTTCAAAGCGGAGACCGGCGAAGACGTCATGCAAAACTGGGAGGGACATAAGAAAAAAGAAAAGCCAAATCGAACTTCGATATTGGACGGCATTCCGCAGGCAATGCCCGCTTTGGCACTTGCTAATAAGGTGATGCACAAAGCCGAGAAGATAGGTATCTTAGAAAAAGCCGAACATCCGGTAATTCCGATGGATTCTGAAGACGACCTCGGTAAATTACTGCTTGCTATTGTTGCAAGCGCCAGATCTGCAGGCCTAGATCCAGAGCGAGCCCTCAGGGAGGCCACTAAAGAATTACAGGTGGAGATTCGCGCCTTTGAGCTCAATCCGGATAACGACGCCGGAGTGATTGGTCTTGCTGACTAATTTTCAGTTGTAGAGACTCAGACTGAACGACAACATCGCCATTAGTCACTTAGATCATCAAAATCGAAGCTATTTCTGCGCGCACCTGAGAAAGACCCTATTCCGTGGAGCCAGGATTTAGTAGCTTGGGCTTATCGTCACGATTATGCAGATTCTGATCAAAGTTTCTTTTCAGAGCAGGCCTAAGTGGCCAGGGTGATAAAGAACTAGTTAAAAACTGCCTCAAAATCACTAAAACCTTCATCCAAAACCTGAGCTGGGCTTCTGGGGTCATCGTTTTGGGCCCACCAAGTCAGGATTGCCATCGATGCGGAGATCATGGCACTTGAGACGACTTTGGCTCGCATTGGATTCGATGCATCAAGTCGCAAAATCTCTTTTTCGATTACCGCTCTAGCTTCCTCTAGCTGAGCGTGCCCCCATCCGGAGACCTCGGGGGAGGAGGCAATCAGGCGCAGCCTAAGTCTCATTGTCTCCATGCGCTCATCACCAACATCCTCCAGAGTCCTGGTCCAAGAATTGTGCAGGTGGGTAATCATCGAGGTTCCTGAGTCTTTTTTTAGGTTCTGCTCCAAGTCCTGGGTGAACTTGTGCATTGTTCCCCAGATGACCGCCGATTTTGAGGGGAACACCCGGAATAGGTTGGAGCGTGAAATGCCCGCCTCAAGGGCCACCTCGTCCATCGTTACGTTATCGATGCCGCGTTCCTGAAACAGTCTGAGCGCTGTGAGGCCGACCTGAATCGGGTTGGTCGTTACTGGTCTTCCCCTGCGTGCTTTTTCGATGACATCTGACATGTCAGAAACAATACCAAAATTGTTGTTTTTTTTATGAAATTTGAGCTTTACTGAACGGGTTATTGCATGCCGTTATGCCAAGCTTGTGATGTGGCAAATCAAATCAACCCCCCAAGAGGTATGCGTGATTTTTTGCCGCAGGAAAAATCCAGGCGCGAAGCCGTTTTGGCGAAGATTCGATCTCTTTACTTATCGGTTGGCTTTCAGGAAATCGAGACTCCGGCGCTAGAGGAGCTTGCAAGGCTCACCTCGGGCCAGGGCGGGGACAACGAAAAACTCGTTTTCAAGGTTCAAAAGCGTGGCCAAGAGTTCGAATCAGCACTGGCTCAAAATCAGGAACTGGCTGA
>JBDNID010000252.1:0-1141 GCA_041688475.1 Aquiluna sp. | reverse complement strand
TCCGAAAAACAAAGAGCTTGAGTCCCATGCCAATGCCCTAATAAGGTGACCCAAAACAATCATCAAAACGGTCAGGGTTAGGGTGCGCTCAATTCCTAATCTTCTAGTGGGTCGATAGCTAAGTGAGGTGGCAATCGCAAATGCCATTGGAGCAGCAATGCCTAAAAGACCAATGGTCACAATCGGCAACGAGATCTCGGTTTGGATGTAGCTGACAATAGGGGAGAAGCTAGAAACTGCGGTTCGAAGGTTTATTGCGAGCAGCCCGATGGCGAGGGCTGCCAGGATGCTTCCAGTTTTATGCTTCATACATCACCTAAGCGGTCAGCGTGATTTGAAAGCTGCGATGCAAAATTGAATTTGTGGCCAGAATGCTCGAGGAGTCTTCGGCCAACTCGCCAAAAAGATCGGTGATGGAACCACCGGCCTCCAAGATAATCGGAACCAAAGCCGCGATATCGTGGATCTTTAGGTCGTGCTCGCAAACCATGTCGATGCTTCCCTCGGCCAGGTACATGTAGCTTAAAAAATCGCCAAAGGCGCGGGTTCGCCACACCTTGCGACTCACAGCAATCAAGTTTTCTAGCATGCCGGCTTGGTCCCAATGCTGCATTGAGTTATAGCTAATGGAAGAGTCATTTAAGTGGGACACCTTAGAGACCTCTAGACCCCTGATGCTGCCATCGACATCACGAGTGAAGGCACCATTTCCAAGTTTGGCCCACCAGCGCCTTCCCAGCGCTGGGGCCGAGACCACCGAGGTTGTAATGACACCGTTTTCACGAAGGGCAATCAGGCTCGCCCAGATCGGCAGACCGCGAAGGTAATTCGCCGTGCCATCGATTGGGTCAATAATCCAAACCCGCTCGGCGCCTAAGGTGTTGTCAAACTCTTCTCCAATTACGCCATCGCCCGGAGAGTTCAGGGCAATGATCTTCCGTAGTTCAGTTTCAACGGCCCGGTCGGCGTCCGTTACCGGAGTGCGATCGGGCTTGGTTTCCACCAAAAGGTCTGCACTTCGGAAGCGAGTAAGGGAAATTTCATCTGCGGCGTCAGCGAGCATGATTGCTAAATCTAAATCGTTCATCACTTGGCTCAATCTACCGACTGGATGGAGAGGATTAGTCTCCTAAAAGAATCT
>JBDNID010000251.1:0-1818 GCA_041688475.1 Aquiluna sp. | reverse complement strand
ATAGAACTTGGCGTGGTTCGAAACCATTCGTGCTAGGACCCTTCGCTTGCGCTTCCAGAGCCAGTGAGCGGATCGGTGAAGCCAAATTGCGTGCAAGCCGGGAGAGGTCATGAATAATTCGAAGCCAGTGAGGGTCGCCGGATCTCTTTCGAGACCCGCTCTAATGTCTTCGCGAATGCTCAATTCTTCGGCAGATACTGCTCTTGGAGGTCTCTATAGAGTGTCGAAGACACATAGCGTTCCCCAAATGAAGGCACCAAGACCACGACAATTTTGCCATCAAATTCCGGACGACTAGCCACCTCCCGAGCGGCATAGAGAGCGGCTCCCGAAGAGATGCCGGCCAAAATACCCTCTTCGCTAGATGCCCTGCGGGCAAATTCGAAAGCCTTAGCGTTTTCCACGCTGATTACCTCATCGTAGCTAGACGGGTCCAGCACCTTGGGGATAAAGTTTGGTCCAATGCCAGCTAACGGGTGACCGGCGGCTTCTCCGCCTGTCAGTAGCGGTGACGCCGCTGGTTGAACTGCAAAGGTTTTGATCTTTGGGTTGTGCTGCTTAAGTCGCTGGCTAGTGCCGGTTATTGTTCCGCCGGTTCCCGACCCCGCAACGAACGCGGCGACTTCGCCATCGGTATCTCTCCAGATTTCTTCGGCGGTTGTGTTTCGGTGGATTTCTGGTCCAGCCTCGTTCTCGAACTGGCGGACCATAACTGCACCCTCGATGCTGCGGCCTAGTTCTTCCGCTTTAGCGACAGATCCAGTCATGCCTTCGGCTGCCGGGGTGAGTATCAATTCGGCTCCATAAGCGCGAATCAGGATTTTGCGCTCCAGGCTCATAGAGTCGGGCATGACGATTACAGTTCGGTAGCCTCGAGCGGCTCCAACCATGGCAAGAGAAATTCCAGTGTTGCCGCTCGTGGCCTCAATGATTGTGCCACCGGGTTGTAATTCGCCAGAGGCTTCTGCCGAATCGATCATGGCTATGCCAAGTCGGTCCTTGACCGAACTAGATGGGTTATAAAACTCCAATTTGGCCAGCACACGAGCGCCCGCTCCGTCGGTGATGTTATTAAGCTGCACCAAAGGGGTGTTTCCAAACACTTCGGTGATGTTGTTGTAGATTTTCATCCAACTCCGTTAATTATTGACTGGTGAAGTGTAACCAAAATCGAGTTGGATTGTTCCTAGCGTTACCAATAATGACTTTATGGGTCAACTCTCCGAGTCTTCTCAGCCAATTCGGGGTTTTGCTGGATAATCTTCGCTCACGATGAAGATAATTACACTCGCCCTAGCGGCCACAGCTACCCTTGCCCTTTCCGGATGCAGCATCGAGGCACTTGCCTCGACAGCCGCGGACGCTGCAGCCTGCACCGCTGCGGAATCAACGATTACAGCCACGGTTGATGCCTATAACTTAGGGTTGGTCGACTCAGGAGTCCTTGCTCAGTTGGACACTTTAATAGGCGGTCCGGTTCGATCACTTTTATCCACCCAGCTGGCCTCAGACTTTGCGGCCCTGACCGCAACTTTGTCCCAGACAGATGGCGCGGTCGGCGCGTCGGCCAAGATTGATGAATTGCAAGCTTCGATAGCTGAGCGCTGCTCAGCCGTTGGTGTTCCGTTCGGCAATTAGCTAAAACCGAGAGCTAGCGCGACCCTGGGGTCGGTATTGTTGGCCTATGAACGAATCTCCCGAATTACAACCTGACAGAAACCTCGCAATGGAGCTTGTGAGAGCCACAGAGGCTGCCGCGATCAGAGCCTTTCCATTCATCGGAAAAGGGGAGAAGAACGCCGCTGATGGCGCCGCCGT
>JBDNID010000250.1:0-2747 GCA_041688475.1 Aquiluna sp. | reverse complement strand
GCATTGCGGAATGGGCCGTAAAAAGCCGAAGCGTACTTAGCCGCGTAGGCCAGAATTCCGACTTCGATAAAACCGCCCGCATCCAAAGATTTGCGAATCACTCCCACCTGGCCATCCATCATCCCACTGGTGCCAAGCATGTGGGCTCCGGCCAAAGCCAGCACTTTAGCCATTTTGCAATAAAGCTCTAGGGTTGCATCGTTATCCACAGCCCCTTGATCATTCAGAGCACCACAGTGGCCGTGTGAAGTAAATTCGTCCAGGCAAAGATCGGCAATGATGACTAATTTGTTCCCAAAACGCTCTCGGGTCAAGCGCACGACGCGACTCAAAATGCCATTTGGGTTATAAGCCTCGGTGCCCAGCTCATCCCGCACCTCTGGCACCGCGAAAAACATTACGGATGGAACTTTGGCTGTAACTAGCTCCTCGAGGTAGTCCAGATAGCTGTCTTCGGTGTGTTGCATAACCCCCGGCATACCGGCAATCTCACGTGGTTCAGTTAGGCCCTCACGGATAAAAACCGGCTGAATCAGATGTTGCGGCAGCAAGGAAGTATCAGCCACCATCTCTCGCAGTTGGTAAGAACCCCGCAGTCTTCTGGGCCTGATCATGCGCGCTCCTTTTGAGCAAGGTGCTCAGCTATTTGTTGAGCAACCGATGCGGGCGTTGTTCGCACGCAGGCCAGATCGGAGACGAAACCCAATTCTTTGATCGCAGCGGTGGTAGTCGCCCCAACGCTAACCACCATTCGGTCAGGAACTCCTGGCAATGCAAAATAAGCTTTGGCCGAACTCGGAGATCGAAACAGCACAAAATCTATTTCGCCCGATGCGATTTCAGCCTGTTCGGGTTCGCTGATTTGAATGGGTAGATTTTGATAGACAATCTCGGCGATTACATCAAAACCCTCTAGAGCGAGTTTCTCTTGAGCCACAACCAGCGAGCGACTGCCGATTGGCATAACCACGGTGGGCTTGATGTTCGAACTTTGATCTTGGGCTTCGAATTCAATTATCGCCAATGCCAGTGAATACGCATCGTGAACATCGGGGACCAAAACTTCTACCTCAGCAAATGCCTTGAGAGAAGTGGCGGATGATTCGCCAACTGCGGCGAACCGAAGCTTCGGGTTCTTGAAGGCCTGAGCCAATTCCTCCCGATCAGCTTGTGAAACAAACGCTTCTATTGCGTTTGAAGAGGTCGCAATAAACCAAATTCTTTCATTGTCTTTAATTCGGGCAATCATTCTTTGAACGCCAATTGGGTTTTCCAAATTCGAAATACCAATCAAAGGAATGATGCTGGATTCGATGCCATAAACACTTAGAGCCGCGGCGTCCTCTTCGTTGCGGCTCGGCCTGATCAAAAGCGCCTTCATTTAAGACTCGCTTTTGCAGCAATGGGGGACTCTAGTAGCTTTTGAGCAACCGATAGGCCGAGCTTTTCTGCATCCAAAAGATCCTCGGAGCTAAGAATTATTTCGCTCTTGATAAAGACCGATTCACCAGTTGATTCAACAGAAAGCTCTGCGACTAAAACCAGTCGGTTTTCCACAAGCTCTCCTGCAGCACCTATTGCAGTCGCACAGCCCGCGTTGAGGCCGACCAGCACCGATCGCTCCGCTAGGGCCACCAATCTGGAAACATGGTGATCGAGTTTGGACAAGGCTTCAATCAGCTTTAGATCTTGATCGCGGCATTCAACACTGAGGGCGCCTTGTCCAGGGGCTGGAACAAATTGCTTTTTGTCGAGGTGCTCGGTGATTTCTGATTCGCGGTTGATGCGTCTAAGCCCAGCAAGTGCCAAAAGAGTCGCGTCATATTCGCCAGACTCGACCTTTTTAAGTCGAGAATCAATATTGCCGCGAATCGAATCAATGATTAGATCGGGGCGCAATCTTCTAACACTCGCGGCTCTTCTTGGCGAGGAAGTTCCCACTCTTGATCCAAAAGGCAGTGCCATAAGCCCCAAGCCTGATTGAGAGATAAATACATCCGAGGAGTCTTCGCGTTCTGGAACTGCTGCGGTCACGATGCCCAGGTAAGGTTTGGCCGGCAAATCTTTCATGGAGTGGATTACAAAATCAACTTCACCGGCTAACAGTGCGTCGCGCAGGGCCGATACAAACACGCCGGGGTTTTTGGATTCACTCAAAGGGGTAGTGGTTTGATCACCCTCGGTTTTTATGATTACTTCTTCTACGCTTAGCCCGGGATTTAGCTCGATGAGTCTTGCAACTACCAATCTGGTTTGCGTCAGAGCCAAAATGCTGCCCCTACTGCCCACCCGCAAGCTAGTCATTTTTGGTCAAATCGATGCTGTAGAGCAACTTCACTGCCTGAACGTAATCGTTGTGATTTCCGGTTCGGGCCATAGTTTTCGCCTTCACCAAGGGCTTATGCAGAATCGCATTGGTGACCCGCATTAGTGAGCGCTCAACATCCAGGGCGGCCTGATCTCCCAACCTACGCTTTACTGCGGCTACCTCATCGCTGACAAGCGTGCCAAACTCATGACGCAAGGCGGAAATTATCGGGTCCGCTCCACGCTCGAGCTTCGATTGGTTGTAATTAATAATCGCGTCAAGAATTATGTTTGTCGCCTGCGCTAATTCCTCTTCATGTCCAGAGTCTTCAAGCTTCGCCAGAGTCTCAAGATCAATTAGATCGCAACCCGGAATTTCTGCGATCGCGGGTTCTACGTCTCGAGCCAGAGCAACGTCTATAAAAATTTGAGTTGGGACG
>JBDNID010000249.1:0-1584 GCA_041688475.1 Aquiluna sp. | reverse complement strand
CCGCGGGGCACGAGTTCAACATGACCTTCTCGGAGGGAGCGGAGCTGCCCTTTACCTGGGAATGCAAGAGCTGCTCAAAAACCGCGGCTCGCCTTGAAAATGGCGAATTTGTGGCTGATCCAAAAGAGTTACCCGATGGACCAAGAACGCATTACGACATGCTTCTTGAAAGACGAAGTAGGGAAGAGCTGGAAGAGCTATTGCAAGAGGTTCTTGGGAACATGAGAGCCAGGCGCAAGGCCGGAAAGCTCATCGCTTAATTACTCGCAAAATTCCCCACTTTGTGCACAATAGAAATGCCTCTATGACGATTTCAAAGGTCATCTTGCTGACCCCGTTTTCGCGTTCAATAAATTGAATCGGAATCTCGATGACCTTCGCGCCCAGCTTCTGGGTTTGGTAAGTCATTTCGACCTGAAATCCATAACCTTGGGCCTCGATAGAATTCAGATCGAGCCGCCTGACTAAATCAGCCTGATAAACGCGAAAGCCGGCTGTCATGTCCTTAAGTTTTGAATTAAGTGCCGCTGCGGCGTACCAGTTACCAAATTTGGAGATCAGCTTTCGATACTTTGGCCAATTCTTGACTTCCCCACCTCCAATCCAGCGCGAACCTATCACCAGCTCCGCCTCTTGGGCTTGTGCCAATAAGGTCGGTAAATCCTCGGGTCTGTGGGACCCATCAGCATCCATTTGAACCAACAGTTCATAGCCTTGGGCAATCCCCCAGCTAAATCCGGCTATGTAAGCTCGACCTAGGCCAGATTTTGCGCTTCGGTGTAATACGTTTACTCTCCCATCGATTTTGGCGAGCTGATCGGCCAGATAACCGGTCCCATCCGGTGAATTATCGTCAATGACTAAAACGTCCAGCTCAGGGTTAATAGAAATTAAATGCTTCACAGAGCTTTCGAGAGTGGATATTTCGTTAAAAGTTGGCATTAAAACTAGCGTTTTTTTCATCGCCTTCGCACCCTCGCAAATCCAAAGCCAACTGATATTGCAACCAGCAGTGCGTTCACAAGATCGAACCAGATCCCAACCGTGGTGGCCGGAGTGAGCCCGTCATAAAGCGGCACGTCTTGAACCATCACCGCCGGGGTATACCAAGTCAGCTCATCCAAGATCTTGCCATCGGGTAGGTAAATTACCGAAAGGCCAACTGTGGAAATATTAACCACAGTCCTGCCGGTTTCAATTGCCCTTAATCGGGCTATCGCAGCTTGCTGAAAGGTCTCGTCGCTGTAGCCAAAATCTGCGTTATTAGTTTGCGACAGAATCAGCCTGGCACCCTGGGTCGCCAGGGTTCTGGGAATCGAATCCTCGGCTATTTCGAAGCAAATAAGGCTGCCTACCGAGCCTTGGGATATCTCAAATATGCCATCACGGGTGCCAAAGCTGAAATCCCTAGGGACCAGGTCGACTAGATCGGGTGCCAACGATCTCCAGAATTCTCGATCGGGGACATATTCTGCGAAAGGCACCGGGACCTGCTTATCGTAATAATCGGTTGGGCCGACACCTGGCTCCCAGAGAATCGTCGAATTAAAGCTCTCCTCGCCACGCTTGGTTATGGTGCCAAAT
>JBDNID010000248.1:0-9725 GCA_041688475.1 Aquiluna sp. | reverse complement strand
CACATTCACCTCAACACCCAATTGGAATCCGCAGTGAAGGGCGTTGTAAAGCTGTCAAATGGCGAATCCATGGAATCGGATTTAATCATCTGGACCGCCGGGGTCGCGGCAGCCCCGATTGTCAAGAACTCTGATTTTCCTCTAGATAACCGGATGAGAATTATGGCCAATGCCACCCTCCAGATTGTGGAAGGCGAAAAAGTTATCCCTAACGCGTGGACCGCCGGTGATGTTTCGGCAGTTCCGGATCTATCCGGCGGCGGAGTCGGCGGATTCTGTGTTCCAAACGCGCAGCACGCGGTGCGTCAAGCCAAGCTTTTGGCCGAGAATTTAGTCGCTGATATTCGTGGAGAGGCTCCGAAGCCCTACATCCACAAAAACCTTGGCGCTGTTGCAGGCTTGGGTCTTTATGTCGGAGCTTTTCAGTCAGGCAAGATTGGTGTCACTGGTTTCCCAGCTTGGATTATGCACCGCGGCTATCACGGTCTGGCGATGCCTACATGGGAGAGAAAGATTCGCGTGGTTTCCGGTTGGTTCTGGAACTGGATTTTCGGACGCGATCTGACCTCAATAGAGGCAATTCGCTCACCTCGATTATTCTTTTCTACGTGGGCAGCCCGTCCAGCAAAGAAGTAGCTTTAGCAAAACGGGGCCCGGGAATTCCCGGGCCATTGTTTTGCCCCGATAGCCCAATGGCAGAGGCAGACGACTTAAAATCGTCACAGTGTGGGTTCGAGTCCCACTCGGGGCACCAAATTCCTTGTATTCTCGCCTCAATGAAATATGAAGCGGTAGACCCCGAGATTGTTCAAAATCTCAAGCGTTTTCAAAACTTTACATTTAGAAATTCTTTTACCGTGGCAATTTTTAGGCGACTGTTCGAGTTGCCCTCTAGGCCAGTCAAACTTCCCAGCGGCATGAAGCTCAAGAACCACCCGGTAGGCAATAAGTTCGTTCGTAGTTACTTACCCGCTAATCGCAAAACCGACGCAGCGCTGGTCTGGATTCACGGCGGCGGAATGGTTTCAGGCAGGGTTAAACAACAGGACGCCCTGTGCATCGAAATGGCCGAGGAATTTGGCATGGCCGTTTTTTCACTGGAATACCGCCTAGCCCCCAAATACCCATATCCGGCTGGGCTCAATGACTGCGAGTCGGGGTTTGGCTGGGTCATTGCCAACTCAGAAAGGTTCCAGATAGACCCGAGGCGCTTGGTGGTTGGTGGAGATTCGGCGGGGGCTGGCCTCGCAGTCAGTTTGACACTCAAACTTCTGGATGAAGCTGGGGACGTGCCGCTTGGGCAATTATTAAAGTATCCGATGTTGGATGATCGAACAGCCGCGGATCGAAGTTTTGACAATAAACACTTTGTCTGGAATAACACCTCAAATTATTATGGCTGGAAATCGTATTTGTCAGCCGAACCCGGCTCCGATGCGGATTTGGGCTTCGCCGTGCCGGCGAGGGTGGAAGATCTTTCAGGTCTTCCAGCTAGCTGGATTGGAGTTGGAAAGATTGACTTGTTTTTCGCCGAAAATTTAGCATTCGCCGACCGACTTCAGGCTCAAGGGGTAAAGGTGAGCTTCAACGAGTATCCGGGATTTCCGCATGCTGGGGAGTTGGTGAGTCCAGATGCTGCAGTCTCGAGGCGCATGGTACTAGATTTCAAGAAATGGCTCGCAGAACTCATTAGGTAGTTCCGCAGTCAACTGCCAGTTGATTCGCTTAGTGTAGAGAAGTTCAAGGCAAGGAGTTTTATGGATATCGCAATATGGGTAGTACTTGGTTTAGTTGTTGTAGCCGGCATCTTTTTATGGGCTACCTACAACCAGCTGGTTACCCTCAAGATTCGAGTAGACGAGGCGTGGAGTGACATTACGGTTCAGCTCAAGCGTCGCGCAGACCTTATTCCCAACTTGATTGAGACCGTGAGGGGCTACGCCTCGCATGAAAAAGAAGTTTTCGAATCCGTCACCCGAGCCAGGGCAGCGACGGTGTCGCCGCAAGCTCTTGAGCACCCAGCTCAGGCTGCCCGGGCCGAGGGCGAGCTCCAAGGGGCCCTCAAAAGCCTATTTGCAGTGTCGGAGGCTTATCCTCAGTTGGTCGCATCTGCGAACTTTTTAGAGCTGCAGCGGGAGCTCACTGACACCGAAGACAAGGTAATGGCTTCCCGAAGATTCTTTAATGGAGGAGTCCGAGAGCTCAACATCAAGCTCGAGCAGTTCCCGACCAATTTCTTCGCTCGATCACTGGGATTTATCGCTCGAGAGTTTTTCGATGTTGAAGACCCAGCTGCCATCCAAAATCCACCGCAGGTTAGTTTTTAGGGGACCACTTGTATTCGGCAATAGCTGCCAATAAACGCAACACCGTCTTTATCGTTGCTGGCTTTGTAATAATCCTGGGAGCAATTTCCTGGTTCTTTGGCCAAGCCTCGGGAAACGGATCTTCCGCAATTTGGATTATTGCGTTCATCTTTGGCTATGCAATCTTTCAGTACTACGCGGCATCTTCAATCGCAATCGGGATAAGCGGAGCCCACCAGATTCAAAAAAGCGATAACCCACGGCTTTGGAATATTGTCGAAAACCTAGCGATTTCGCAGGGCATGCCAATGCCTAAGGTTTATATCATTAACGACCCGGCACCCAATGCATTTGCTAGTGGCCGGGACCCCAAACACGCCATTGTGGCTAGCACCACCGGATTACTGGAAATCATGGATGATGCTGAACTCGAAGGTGTCATGGCTCACGAATTGGCGCATGTGAAAAATTATGACATCCGAGTCTCAACCATCGTGTTTGGACTGATTTCCGCGGTCGGCATCTTGGCCGACATAGCCATTCGAATGTCTTTTTTCTCCTCTGGCTCTCGGAGTAAAAGTTCCGGACAGTTCGGGATCATTTTGATCTTGCTGGGTGTCGTAGGGTGGATTATCGCCGCCTTGATTGGTCCTTTGGTTTCTGCCGCAGTGTCCCGACAGCGCGAGTATTTAGCCGACGCATCGGGAATTGAGATGACCAGGTTTCCAGATGGCCTAGCTTCGGCGCTAAAAAAACTTGGCGAATATGGGCAGCCGATGCGCCGCGCAGCAGCCTCGATGTCGCACATGTTCATAAACGATCCGGTGAACCCCTCTTTGGTTCAGCGTGCATTCTCGACCCACCCGCCTATTTCCAAGCGAATCGAAAGACTCGGGCAGATCGGAACCAGCTTCTAAATCGCTAGACTTTGGTTTTGGTTTTAGATAGAAGGTTTCCATGTCCCCAAGCGACTTACCCACCCTTAAAGAATTTGATGCTGCCTGGGAGCGGGTGTCAAAAGTCGCAATGAAGACGCCGATTTTAGAAAGCAACTGGCTAACCGACCTGACCGGTAACCCCGTTTTTCTAAAGTGCGAAAACTTGCAGCGCACTGGGGCGTATAAAATTCGAGGCGCTTACAACATGATTTCAAGACTCTCCCAGCAAGAACGCGACCGGGGAGTAGTGGCGGCTTCCGCAGGCAATCACGCCCAGGGAGTGGCTCTCGCCGCAAAACTCTTAGGTATCAAGGCCACTATATTTATGCCGGTCGGAGCATCGCTCCCGAAATACCAAGCAACCTTGGGTTATGGCGCAAATGTGGTTCTGACTGGCGCAATCTTCGACGAAACTTTGGTGGCGGCCAAGGAGTTCACCAACTCCACTGGAGCAGTTTTTGTGCCACCCTTTGATCATCGGGATATTGTGATTGGGCAGGGCACTGTTGCCCTCGAAATCTTTAATCAGTTACCAGAAGTGGATAACATCGTTGTTTGCCTAGGTGGCGGCGGCTTAGCGGCTGGAGTTGCTCTGGCCGCAAAACTGAAGGCTGAATCCCTTGGCAGAAAAGTCAAGGTCTTCGCCGTTCAATCCGAAATGGCGGCTTCTTACCCTCCATCTTTAATTGCCGGTGAACCCACAACCATAGAGATTAGACCGACCATTGCAGACGGCATAGCGGTCGCCAGACCTGGCGCCTTCACCTTTGGCATCGTTAGGGACTTCGTTGATGAGGTTGTTACTGTTTCTGAGGATGAAATGGCCAAGGCTATGCTCGCGGTCATGGAGCGCAGCAAGCTTGTTGTCGAGGCTGGTGGCGTGGTCGGAGCGGCTGCGCTTATGGCTGCCAAGTTGAAGCTCGAAGGAACTACGTGTGTGATTATTTCGGGGGGAAACATAGACCCGCTCCTGCTTCAAAAAGTTA
This sequence comes from Aquiluna sp., assembly GCA_041688475.1. Lineage (GTDB taxonomy): Bacteria > Actinomycetota > Actinomycetes > Actinomycetales > Microbacteriaceae > Aquiluna. The sequence goes on along the minus strand of JBDNID010000248.1, from coordinate 5,495 downwards.
TCGGCCACGGTTTAGCTGCCTCTGATCGCTACACAAACATCTCCGTAATGTTGCCGGATCGTCCGGGGCAGTTGGTGAAGACCGCCCAGGCGGTGGCCTCTGCTCAGGCGAATGTGGTGGAGGTGCTACACACTCGGCACGGTAACGGTTTTCAAATCAGCGAGGTTGAATTGCGCTTGGCGGTTGAGACCCGTGGCAAAGAGCATCGCGACGAAGTTCTTCAGGCCCTTGAAGAAGCTGGCCTTAGACCAAGTATGGATAAAGACTAAAACTCGAAATTCTCAAGCTTGATGATCTCAACGGAAATCTCTTTACCGTTGGGAGTCTTATAGCCAACTGTGACGCCCACTTTTTTACCGCTTATAACCCTTCCGATAGGCGAATCAGGGGAGTAGACATTGAAGTCGCCATCATCGATCTTTCCTTGGTGCTTGGTGCCTTCAAACAGCTCTTGGCTGCCAAGATAAAACTCTGTTTCCTTGCCGTTTAGGTTACAAGTAACTAAAAGCCCTTGTTTTACTATCCCATCCGTTGCATCGGCCTCACCGATGTCTGCCAAAGCAAGAATGTTTCCAAGTCTGTTGATGCGGGATTCAATTTTGCCCTGCTCTTCTTTGGCCGCGTGGTAGCCACCATTTTCTTTCAGGTCGCCTTCTTCGCGAGCCTCTTGGATCCGCTTTGCGATATCTGGTCGTCCGATGATTATCAGGTCGGCAAGTTCTTGCTTGAGGCGCTCATAGGCCTCAGGGGTCAATAATAAGTTTTCGCTCATCGTTTTACTCCGGGTAGTGAAATAGCCCGCCTAGCGAGCCTTCCTGAAAGCCTAGCGCACCCAGCACTCATCGACCAAGCCTGTTACCGCAAGGTCGGTGGTGTTGATGGTTTCACTAAATCTCAGGGTTTCGGCTTCAAACGGGCCAAATTCAAATTGTTTGTGGCCTACGACACCGAAGCTGTTGCTCAGTGCTTGAATATTGCAATATCCAACGATGCCCACAGGCATTTGGAGCTCAAAATCGACCCTTACCTGGTATTCGGACACAACGCTGAAGCCAACGTCGGTAAAACTAATGGGGGAGTGATTGGAGACTGCGAACCATGCGGTGGTAGCGACCATTGCGGCCACGCCGGAGATCCCAAGGATTAACTGTTTGCGCTTCGAACTTGGCTTCTTGGTTCCGTATCGCTGAGCCAGAATCTCATTGGTCATGTAACAAGGTTATGCGACCAGGTGGAATACTTGTGCCATGGACTTTCTGTATTCTCTTTTGGCCGAAGTCACCGTCACTCCAATACCGGTGCCAGATGACCAATACAACTCCCCAGGAACCATCGGATTTATTGTTACTTTTTTGATGGCTGCCGTTGCCGTTTTTCTCATCTTCGATATGACTCGCAGGGTTAGAAACACACGCTATCGCTCGGAGATTCGAGCGAAGCTAGCCCAAGAAGAGCTTGAAAACCTAACAGTAGAAAAGCCCGAGCGGCCGATGCCGCCTATCAGGCCGAACCGAGAGAACCCGGAAGCGGATCTAGACCGATAATCATCGCCGCGCTCCAGTGGCAGATAAAGGCTGCAACGGTGAGGGCGTGAAAAATCTCGTGAAAACCAAAATGTTTGGGGAAAGGGTTTGGCTTTTTTAGGCCGTAAATAACGGCTCCAATTGAGTAGAGCAAACCACCGACGATAATCAAAACCATCATTGCGAGATTTGCCGTGAAAAAATCTTGGATATAAATAACCGCGACCCAGCCGATGCCCAAGTAAATTGGCACGTAGAGCCAGCGCGGCGCCGAGATCCAAAAGACTCGAAAGCCGATTCCAAGAATCGCAATTCCCCAAACCAAACTGATTAGCACAATCCCCTTTTCAGCAGGCAGCCCTAAGAGGGTAATCGGGGTGTAGCTTCCGGCAATGAGCAAAAAGATGTTGGCGTGGTCGACTCGCTTCAGGATTTTTTTGGTGAGCGGCTTCCAATTAAACAGGTGGTAAACCGCGGAGTTCCCAAACAGCAAAAAGGAGCAGGCAAAAAAGATTGCACCGGAAGTTTTGGCCACCCAGCCCTCACCGAAAACGATCAGCAGCACGCCGCCGGCGATCACAAACGGCAGCACACCAGTGTGGATCCAACCGCGCCAAGAGGGCCTGAAATCATTGGTCTGCTTAGAACCTTTAAGCTCGCCGAGTGGGACGTATAACGGGTCTGGGCGCTCTTGATCTTGCATCATTAGTTAAACGATAAGCCATGTTCGGGATCGCCCTGGTCTCGGATAGCCTTAGGGCGTGCAAAACCTTGTTTATCGGTTTTATGAAAAGCGGCTAGAGGCTGTCCTTAGTCAAAAAGACATGCCCAAACATGTGGGTGTCCTGGTGGACGGAAATCGCCGCTGGGCCATGAGTCAGGGTTTCGAAAAGGCCGGCCAGGGCCATGCTGCCGGCGCAAAAAAAATCGTAGATTTCCTATCCTGGTGCTCTGAGCTCGGGGTCAAACGAGTCACTTTGTATCTTCTATCGACCGACAATTTGATTGGGCGTAATAAAGATGAGCTTGATGAGCTGATTGAGATCATCGTTTCACTATCTGAGGAACTGGCCAAGTTATCGCGCTGGAAGCTTCAGGTTGTGGGAGACATTTCGACCCTTCCTTTCCAGGCTGCTCAGCGACTTGGCAGGGTAGAGAAGAAGACAGCGAAAAATGAAGGAACCCACGTAAATCTTGCAGTGGCTTACGGGGGCCGCAAGGAGATTGCCGATGCCATGCGCTCGATTCTCAAAAAGCATGCTCTAACCGGTGCCAGTATCGAAGAGCTGGCGGAGGTCATGACACCGGATTTGATTGCTGAGCATCTTTACACCGGGGGGCAACCGGACCCCGACTTACTGATTCGGACCTCTGGCGAGCAACGGCTGAGCGGATTTTTATTATGGCAAAGCGCAAATTCTGAGTTTTATTTCGCCGAGGCTCTCTGGCCTGATTTTCGCAAGATTGATTTTTTGCGAGCGATGCGCGATTTCCAGCGTCGAAGGCGTCGCTTTGGAGCCTGAGTAAACAGTTGTATAAAGCTATTTATTTTTGGCGTGTCAAAAGCTAAATATCCTAATTCGCGGGCTTAACCTTCGAGGAACATTCATCCACAAGGAGCGTCTGTGCAAAAAACGTCGAACCCCAAATCGGAATCTCAAGTTGCAAAAACTGGAAACCCACGGGAGGTGAAGAGCGCGGTCGCAAGGCCCAAACCAACGGCAATTAGAACCTTTGTGCTTGACACTTCAGTTTTGCTTTCAGACCCGCAGGCGCTTTTTAGTTTTGCCGAGCACGAGGTGGTGTTGCCCATAGTCGTGATCAATGAACTAGAGAAAAAACGCAATGACAGCGAGATTGGCTTTTTTGCGAGAAAAGCCCTTAGGCACTTGGACGACCTAAGAAAAAAACATGAAAGATTGGATTTTCCCATCGAAGTCGGTTTGGGAGGTTCGCTTAGAGTCGAACTAAACCACATCGACCCATCAATCCTGCCCAGCGGTTTTCAATTGGGGGACAACGACTCCAGAATATTGGCGGTAGCGGCGAACCTAAAATCAGAAGGGTTTAATGTCACTGTTGTTTCAAAGGATTTGCCAATGCGCGTCAAAGCGGCCTCCATCGGCTTGCAAGCCGAGGAGTACTTGCACGAATTAGCTAGTGACGAATGGTCTGGGACAGAGGAGCTGAGCCTGACAGCAGAAGAAATGGCCAACCTCTACGAAGCAGAGGAAATCAGCCACCCGGATGCAAAAACTCTGCCAATCAATACCGGGTTGGTAATTCACTCGGATCGCGGAAACGCTCTGGGTCGAGTTTCGGAACAGCGCACTATCAAGTTGATTCGCGGGGACCGAGAGGTATTTGGGCTCTATGGGCGTTCTGCGGAGCAGCGCCTCGCCATTGATGCATTGCTTGATCCTGAGATTGGCATCGTTTCAATCGGCGGTAGAGCGGGAACGGGCAAAAGTGCGTTAGCGCTTTGTGCCGGGCTGGAATCGGTGCTCGAGCGTAGGGCTCACAAAAAAATTATGGTCTTTCGGCCACTGCACGCCGTTGGCGGTCAGGAGCTCGGGTTCCTGCCTGGAACCGAAGCTGAGAAAATGAATCCTTGGGCTCAGGCGGTGTTTGATACTCTCGGGGCCCTGGTTTCAAAAGAGGTCATCGACGAGGTGTTGAACCGTGGGATTTTAGAAATCCTGCCACTTACGCACATTAGGGGCCGCTCGCTTCACGACACCTTTGTCATTGTTGACGAAGCGCAATCGCTCGAGCGGAACGTTTTATTGACGATGCTTTCTAGAGTGGGGCAAAAGTCCCGAGTTGTTCTCACTCACGATGTGGCACAGCGCGATAATCTTCGAGTCGGGCGGCATGATGGAATTGCTTCGGTCGTGGAATCTCTCAAGGGTCAGCCACTTTTCAGTCATATAACTCTCATGCGTTCTGAGCGAAGCGAAATTGCCGCTTTAGTCACCAAGCTTCTCGACTAGGGGTTTCACCAGCCAACCCCGAAGCGACTGGGGATAACTCAAAGCCGGCTTTTTCCGAAGGCTCTAATCTTTTGGGTTATGAGGCTCCTCGAAGTTATTCCGGTTTTATTGATTCTGGTCTTGGCCTACCCCCTGATGAAATACGACTTTAAAGAGCATCGACTGCCCAATCGCCTTACCTATTTGGCGATTGGGGTTTCCCACGTCTCAACAGCGCTGGTTACTTTGGTTGAAAAAGATTTTTGGAGATTTGGCATAGCCCTAAGTATTAGCGGGCTGACTTTTGGGGTTGGTTATCTAATGGCTAAGCAAAACTGGATTGGCATGGGGGACATCAAGCTCTTAATCTCCACCAATCACACCCTGGCCTGGTTTGCCCCCGGCTTAGTGGTCTTTGCAATGACGAGTGGGTTGATTCTTGGGTCACTTTACGGTCTGGGTCTGGTGCTTTTTAAAAAGATGAGCTGGAAATCTTCTATGGCACTTGGACCCTTTTTGCTGATCGGGTTTTTCCTGACCATCACACCGCAATTGGCAGTTTCAATTACTGTGGCGGCCGGGTCATAGTGAAAACATCCAGCGCCTGATCAAGCTGGGCCATGGTGAGTTTTTCGTTATCTACAAAACCCAGCTCTAGGGTGGCCTCTTTGACCGTCACTCCTTTTGCAACCGCATGCTTCGCTATCTTGGCGGCGTTTTCGTAGCCGATGTATTTATTTAGTGGAGTCACAATCGAAGGGCTTGATTCGGCCATCGCCTTGGCTCTTTCGACATTTACTTCCAGACCTTTAATGGTCTTGTCAGCCAATACCCGCATTGAGTTCGAGAGTAGCCTGATGGATTCTAAGAGCGCATTACCCATCACTGGGATGGCAACATTTAGTTCAAATGAGCCTGAAGCTCCGGCCCAGGTAACGGTGGCATCATTGCCGATTACCTTGGCGCAAACCATAAGGACCGCTTCGGGGATAACCGGGTT
>JBDNID010000247.1:0-1276 GCA_041688475.1 Aquiluna sp. | reverse complement strand
GGGCTCACCTTGGATTGCCAGCTTCTCCCAAAACGCTCATTGAGCTCTTTTGGAGATCGGTAGTTTAAAAGAGCCATTCGCCTAGCAAGAGCTAAGCCTTTATGGGGCCCAAAACCGGGCTTCGCTTCGTAGTAACGGCCATTAGCAAATTTGGAATCGGAGCGAATCGCCTCCAGCTGCACGGTGTTTAGGGCTATTTGATCCGCCGTGGCATACGGAGGTGCAGCAAGGATTGCCAATCGCTCAAGCGATTCGGGGTTACTAATGGCCATTTCTAGAGCATGCATGCCGGCCATTGAGCCGCCAATAATGGCGTACCACTTGGATACCCCGAGCTGGCGAGCAAGCTCCACGAAGGCGTCCGCTTGGTCACGAATCGTGATCCAGGGAAAATCTGGTCCGTACTCATTGCCGTGGGGATTTAAAGAAGCTGGACCGGTGGAGCCTTGGCAGCCACCTAAGACATTCGGGGTGATAACAAAATAGTGATCAGTGTCGACAGCGAGCCCCGGGCCGATGAGTCCATTCCACCAGCCGTTGGTGGGGTGGCCATTCCCCGAATTACCAGTTGTGTGACTATCTCCAGTGAGTGCGTGCAGTACCAAAATGGCGTTTGATTTATCAGAATTTAGCTCGCCCCAGCTTTCATAAGCTAAGCGTGCCTTTTGAAGCAGCTCGCCTGACTCGAGCTTTAGATCAAAAACCTTTGAAAATTTACGATTACCAATCTCGTCTCCGGCCATAAACGCTCCGGAGGCTGGCGGCTTGCCAGCCAACTGACGACGCTGCTCCTCGGTAATAAATTCCGAGGGAGCCGAGTCTTCAGATGTTTGAAAATCCATTATTTGGCTGCCGCAAAGCCCTTCTGCAGATCAACAATTATATCTTCATAGGTCTCAAGCCCGACCGACAGCCTTACCATCCCAGTCGTTACTCCTGATTTCGCGAGATCCTCTGGAGAAAGCTGAGAGTGAGTGGTCGAGGCCGGATGAATTACCAACGAGCGCACATCTCCGATGTTGGCAACGTGACTAAAAAGCTCCAGGCCTTCAACAAACTTGATGCCGGATTCGACTCCTCCCGCGATCTCGAAGGACACGATTGCACCAGCGCCCTTGGGGGAGTAAAGCTTTTGAGCCTCGTGGTGTGGGCTTGATTCAAGACCAGCAAAGTTGACGCTCAAAACCTGAGGCTGGGCCTCAAGCCACTTGGCGACTTTGGTCGCATTCTCAACGTGACGCTCCATGCGAAGGCTCAGAGTCTCAATCCCCTGAAT
>JBDNID010000246.1:0-2155 GCA_041688475.1 Aquiluna sp. | reverse complement strand
CGGAGGTATTGAGCAAAGTAACCATGATCTCACCACGGTAGCCCGCATCGATAGTTCCCGGGGCGTTCAAGACAGTGATGCCATGCTTGGCGGCTAGGCCCGATCTTGGATGCACCAAACCAACCAGGCCATTAGGCATTGCAACTCTGACTCCGGTAGAGATTAAAGCCCTAGCCCCCGGGGCTATTACTAGCGACCTTGTAGAGCGCAAGTCCGCCCCAGCGTCACCCGGCTTGGCATAACTCGGTTCAAAACCAGACTCGGCGATCATTAGCACTTCGAAACTCACCCCTTGAGCGTAATCTATGGAGGTGAAAACTCAGTCCTATCGGGAAAGACTCTACCCATCAACTTCCATGCTTCTCGGATTATCTTTATCGGCTCCGATGGTGTTGCTCGCAGCGCTTCCCCTGGGTTTGGGTGCTGCAAGCTTTGCGGCGATATGTGTCACCAGCATAATAATTATCGGTAGCTTTTATTTCTCCCCCATGGTGATTTTGGATCAGCAACTAATCGCTAGACGTCTTACCCTGCCGCTAGACATCCTCGGACACCTCACTATTTACGAGGATCGCGACGAGGTTCGGATGCAATTGGGACCGCACCTCAATGCGAACGCCAAGCTGGCCATACGCGGCGACATCGGAAAATTGTTAAAGGTTCAAATTATCGACCCCTTAGACCCCACGCCCTATGTTCTAATAAGCACGCGCCAACCGGAAAAGTTAGCTAGCGCACTCCGTGCAAAGTTTTCCAGCTCTTGATTTAGACCCCAATTGACTCAATGGTTTTACTAAAAAGCAGTTTATGCAGGTAAATTCATTTTCCTGCAACGGCAAAATCACCACATCGAGCTCTTCATTTACAACGTCAGGAATCGAGAATGAATCCGCGTTGTCTACATCATCATCATTTAGCGATGGTTTGGATGGTATCCGTTCCTTAATTGCATCAATAGATTCAGTGTCGTCGTCCGTCTTTCGCTGAGCGTCGTAGTCTGTTGCCACGGCAAACTCCCTTCGGTTGCTTCTCGGCGTGTAATCTGCCCTAGGTGACGGGATTTCGCAAGTTCCGCGTCGAGTTTTCATAAAAATACTTCTTGAACCACCGAGCCAAATAGATACCGAATTCGGGTCAACTGCCACAATTTGGTTAATAAGGAGCTCAATCCATGGAACTGAAATTTGTAACGCGCGAGAGTGACTACTTAGTTTTCGAGACCCAACAGGGAGATCGACTAAGAGCCTTACTAGACGATGGGCTCAGAGATGCGATAAGAAAAGAGCAGGCCAGCTTCTCGAAGGGGGTTAGTCCTAGAGAGGTTCAAAGCTCTTTGAGGGCTGGGAAAAGCCTGGAACAGGTTGCGGCAGACCTCGGGGTTCCAGAGCGCGCAATTGAGCCTTTTGCGGCTCCAATCCTAGATGAGCTCAGATACATTCTTGATGCCGCGCTGAAGACCACTCTTGCAAGCGGAAATCAGATGGTGAGCTTTGAAGAACTAGTAGCCCAATCTTTCCCGATGGCAGCTCTCAGGGCTTTTAAAAATCAAGATCGCTGGGTGGTTGAGGACACAGGCAACCCCAGTTTGAGCTGGTTTTTTGATCTAAAAACTCGCCACCTGGAACCAATAGGCGAGGCTGCGAAAAGTCTTAATAAGTCCTCTAGGGCCTTCGAAACCAAGAGCCCAGCTCCAGAGTTGCGGTCTGTTGCAAACGAGCAGAAAATTATAAATCTGGAGAGCGGTGCTGCGGCACTGGATGGCCCAGGTGCTTCGATACACGACCTAGTCCAGCAACTTCGGGACCGCAAGGGTCCAGAACAAAACAAGCCAGCTAGCGCTAAAGGGAGGGCAGCCCTTCCGAGCTGGGATGAAATAGTGCTTGGAACCGGGAATTTAGAGTCCAACTCTGATCAGCGGGATTCTTAGTTCCGCAGAGCTGAGCCCGCCATGGTGGCCAATCATGTCGAAGCTTCGTTTTTTAGAAAATGCGGAGTGGTAAAGCGTAAAAGATGATTTTGCTAGAAGCATGATCTCTGGCAATCTTCCTTTAGACAATGAGCCAACATCACCAAACCAGCCCGCCGCTATTGCGTCACTTGTTCTAATTGGCGTCGCTATTTTTTCTACTTGGCGAAGGTCTGCAAGAACCTGATT